>PWVT01000151.1 GCA_003562195.1 Phycisphaeraceae bacterium
GCTGTATTTCTAACGTATCGCGGCATTTTGTCCAGTTGACTGCACGACAAAGCCAACATTTGTTGCGCAACAACCTGTTGTGCATGGCTTGAGGAGACACCGGATTGCTCACTTCGCTTGACCATGGGGCTCGGGTGGCCGCACGGAAAGCTGACGCTCTTCTGTGCCGGACGCCCGAGCATGTCGAACAGCAATCCATCCCTTCGGTATGGCAAAGAGGCCGGTCTGCTGGGGGTACGCATCAGCTCAATGTCTTTGCGCCAACGCACTGCACGAGCGCTTGCTGTTCAGTTTGCACTTCCTCCTGCATCCTGCGAGCCCACGACCCTACTCATACTCGCACCCTGAGCGGTGAAGAGGGCACGGCTTGCGCGCGACACGCCGCTGCGCACATCATCCAGCAGCGTATACGCCACGGGAATGGCAATGAGCGTTACGAGCAGCGAGAGACACAGTCCGCCGATGACGATCACCGCGACTGCGCGGCGCTCTTCCGCGCCCGGTCCCGCGCCGATGACCAGCGGCGTCATGCCCGCGATCAATGTCAACACGGTCATCAGGATCGGACGCAAGCGATCGCGATTAGCTTGGATGATCGCCTTCGTCCGTTCAACACCTGCCTGGCGCAGTTGGTTCATGTGATCAACTTGGAGAATCGCCTGCTTCATCGCCACGCCGAAGAGCACCAGCAGGCCAAGCCCGGCATACAGGTTCAGCGTCTGGTCGAACAGCCACAGCGTCAGCAGCGCAAATGGAACGGTTAGCGGCACAGACAGCAACACCACCAGCGGCTCGGTCAGCCGTTCGTAGGTCGCGGCGAGAATGATGTACACGAAGATCAGGGCAAGACCAACCGCCCAAAGAAACTCGAAGAACGTTCGTTCCAGTTCGCGCCCGCCGCCGGAGGCGATCGTCGAGTATGTGGGCGGCAGGTTCATCTCATCCACCGCGCTGCGCAGGACATCCATTCGATCCGCAAGCGCGTAGCCCGGTGCCACATTGGCCCGCAGACTGACCTGACGCTGGCGGTCGATACGGTCGATACGTGATGCCGAGATGCTCGGGGTCAGGTCGACAAGATTATCCAGACGCACCAGATTGCCGGCGCGGGTCGGTACATGGAGTGTGGCGATCGTCTCAGGTTCGTTGCGATACCCTTCATCGAGCCGTAGCTGCACATCGTATTCCTCGTTCACGTTCGGATCGCGGAAGCGCGAGACGCGCTCATCGCCGCCGACCATCAGGCGCAGACCGGTGGCGATATCCGAGACGGCAACATCCAGTCGCGATGCACGGTCGCGGTCGATCTCCGCCTGTAGTTCCGGCCGATCAAGTTGCAGTGTCGCATCAGCATCGACAATGCCAAGCTCATCGGAGCGATCGGAAAGTTCCCGTGCGTACTCCGCAAGACGCTCAAGGTCCGGCCCCTGCAGGATGAAGTCGATCTCCGCGCCGGTCGCGCCGAACTGGAACCACCTGACGTTGCGGATGGAGACCCGCACGTTCGGGTACTGCCGCATTCGTGACCGCGCCTCAGCCATGATGTCGCGTTGCGTGTAGTTGCCGCGAAACGCTGCGCCGGGATCACCCTGCAGCGTGCTGCGAATCAGCCGCGTGAGTGAGAAGCGGCGCGTATGATGATCGTCGATCTTCACAAACGCGCGCGTCTGGTTGAGCGAGCCGCTTGATGAGAGATGCGATCCGACGGAGGCAAGGACCGTCTGCACGCCGTCGATGGACATCAGCTCGCGCTCCATCGCTGCCATCACTTCGTTCATCGCTTCAATGCTCACACCCTCCGGCGTGCGCAGAACGACCTCGAACTCGCTCTCATCAATGTTGCTCGGCGTCCACTCCTGCTGGACCCAGCCATAGATCGGTATGACCGATGCCATCACCGCGATCGCAACGACTGCTACGGGAAGGCGAACACGTACCGCCCACGTCAGCAGTGCAGTGTATGAGCGGTCAATCGGGCGGTAGAAGCCGCTGCGCGACTTTGGCGCACCATTGCCATGCGACTTCGCGCTCGCCAACATGCGCGAGCTCATCATCGGCGTGAGCACGATCGACACCACTAAACTGACCAGTACCGCCACCGCCGCGGTCAAACCGAACTGAAACAGAAACAGGCCGGAGATGCTTGACATGAACGAAACCGGCACGAAGATTGCCACCAGGCAGAGCGTCGTCGCCACCACCGCGCCGCCGATCTCAGCCGTCGCTTCGCGGGCTGCGTCCATCGCGCTCATGCCCTTTTCTTCCACGAACCGGAAGATGTTCTCCAGAATCACCAGCGCGTTGTCGATCACCACGCCCACCATCAGCACAAGCGCAAGCATCGTCACGCTGTTGAGCGTGAAGTCCATCACCCACATCATCGCGAAGACGGAAATCAGCGACACCGGAATCGCCACGCCCGCGATGACCATCGACCGCCAACTGCGCATAAACAGCAGAATCACCAGACACGCCAGGATGCTGCCTGCGATGAGGTGCATGTTGATCTCGCGCAGCGCTGCGTGGATGTAGTTCGATTGATCTCGCACAACCTCCATGCGCACATCACTCGGCAGTTGCCCGGCAACAACTGCCAGTTCATCCTTCACCGCTTCAATCACTGCCACCGTATTTGCGCCGCTCTGCCGCAGTACCTCGATCGTCACCGCCGGCTCACCGTTCAACCGCGCGATTGAACGCTGTTCTTTCGTTCCATCTTCGACTCGGCCGATATCAGAAAGGCGAATTGGCACCCCGCCGCGCGTTTCGATGACCAGATCCTCAAACATTTGCGGGTCGAGCAGTCGCCCCATCGTGCGAAGCGTCTGCTCGCGCGGCCCCGCAGTCACATGCCCGCCGGGTATGTCGACGTTCTGAGCCAGCACCGCATCACGCACCACCGTGATCGGCAGGTTGTACGCCGCCAGCCGATCGGGATCGATCCACAGATTGATTGCCCGTTCCACCCCGCCCACCACACGCACCTGCCCGACGCCGGGCGCCCGCTCGATGCGCAGCTTGACCGTTCGCTCCGCCAGCTCCGTCAGTTCGCGCAGCGACCGCTCGCCGTAGAGCGCAATTTCAATCACCGGCGAACCCTGCGTATCCACTTTGCTCACAATCGGCGGCTCAACCTCACGTGGCAGATCGCCCATCGCGGCCGACACGCGATCGCGCACTTCCTGAGCAGCAACATCAACATCCTCGCCCAATCCAAAGTTCATGCGAATGTAGGAGCGCCCCGGCGCGGAGATGGATGTCAGCTCATCGATCCCGCCGATGGTGTTGACCGCTTCCTCCAGCCGCTCAGTCACCTGCGATTCAACTTCAATCGCCGATGCGCCGGGCAGGTCCGTCGAAATCGTGATGCGCGGCATCTCCATATCGGGGAAGCGGTCCACACCCAACTGCGAATACGCCGCCACACCGGCAACAAGCAGCGCGACAATCACCATCGAAGCGAATACCGGCCGGCGAATACAAAGGTCTGCAAATCGTCTCATGGTCTGCTCATCAGCCGCACACGTTGCTCATTCACCAACGCGTACCGGGTCGCCCGATTGAATCGCGCCGGGCCTGCGAATCACTCGCTCATTGCCCTCCAGTCCATCCGTAATCTCCACCCACTCTTCGCCGCGCCGGCCGATCGTCACTGTCCTCGCCACCGCGTTGCCATCGTCGATCGTGAACACGCGATCCACACCCGCAAAGCTCGCAATCGCATCACGCCGCACGGTCAGCGCATCCTCATCGTCACGCACGACAACTCGTCCGCGCACAAACGCGCCCGGCCGCAGTTCGCCCGGATTCTCCACATCCGCCTCCACGAGCAGTACTCGCCGCGCTTCATCAATCAGCGGGCTGAGTCGTGTCACCGTCGCTTCATACGTCTGCGGATCATTCTCCACCGTGAAGCGAATCGATTGGCCGCGCGTAATCATCGTCGCTCTCCGTTCCGGCACTTCCACGCGCAATCGCAGGCGATCCGTACGAACCAGCCTCACGACAGGATCACCCGTGCTGAGGAACTCGCCCATTCCTGCGATGCGCTGCTCGACCGCGCCGTCAAACGGTGCTCTCACGACCGTATCGCGCAGCATCTGCAGCGCGATCTCCAATGCGGCCTCGCGTTCCTGAAGGATCGCCAATCGATGCCGCGCCTCTTCCAGCGAATCTTCATACTGCGTCTGCGCCACTTCCACCGCAATCTCAGCAGCGCGCAGTTCCGACTCCGGCGTCAAGCCGCGCTGCGCCAGCGGCTGCAACCTGGCCAGTTGCAACTCCGCCTCGCTCATTTGCGCCTTCGCCCGCTTGACGATGTTCAGTCGCGTCAGGTCCGAAGAAGGCGAATCTGATCCATCGGGGTTCATGCCCATGCGCACGCGCGCCTGCGCCAATTGTGCTTCGGCCTGTCGCACACCGAGTTCATAATCACGCTGCTCGATCCGCCCGATCGGCTGGCCCGCTGCCACCTCGTCACCAAGATCAACGTGCAACTCGGCCAGGCGCCCCGCCACCTTCACGCTTACCGTCGCTGCCTCCGACGCCGCCAGCGACCCGACCACTTCAACCGTTTGCTCCAGCGTGCGCCGCTCGACCGGCGAAACAGCCACGCTTCGCGCTTCGCCTTCTGTCCCCGCTGCGCCGCCCGGCTCGCCTGCTCCCTGTTGCGCAGCGCGCCAGACCCACACGCCGGACGCAACCACCGCCAGCATCACCGCTACCGTCACAATCCATTTCAGAGTTCGCATCAAAATCAGTTTCTCTCAGGATGTGTACATCAAACAGGCGCCTGCCCGCGACTATTCCCCATCTGACCCGCATCCGCCAGCAGACTATAGTACGAGCGCGCCCCGTTAAAAGTACAATCACGCCGTTCTCGATCGATCCGCTGCCTGCACCGCAACACATCGCAGCGTGCCCGCTGCCAGCGTGAAGGACGATGCACTTGCGGTAAGCCGCTGTGATCGACCGAGTTTGAATTGATCACGATTGACGAGGACTTCGCGGCAAGTGGCCGCGCCTGGAGGGCTCAAGCGGAGTGCAGCATGGTGTGACCGACTCGTCAGCCCATCCTCGGCTTGCTGAAATGGATGTGCTCGCCGACGATGTGGGGCATCATGAGTACGGTTCATCATCATCATCGTTATCGCTTCCTATTCCATCATCGCGCGCTGTATGCGATCGGCCAGATCGTGGTGGTATGCGTGGTGGGATCTGTGGTGGGGCTTCAGGGATGCGCTGCGGTCCAGCCGCGGGAGTCGTTTGATGCGGTGGAGCGTCTGGTCAGCGAGCGATCATCGCAGCGGGTCCATTGGCGCACCGGCGGCGAGGAGGATCAGGCGGTCGATGCGATGATCGCAGCGATGCTGGAGCAGCCGCTTGATGCTGATGCTGCGGCGCAGATTGCGCTGCTCAACAATCGCGCGTTGCAGGCGGTGTATGAAGACCTTGGCATAGCGCAGGCGGACCTTGTGCAGGCGGGGCTCCTCAGCAATCCGACACTTTCGGTGAGCGTGTTGTTTCCCACGGTGGGCGTTGAGGTGCGGCCGAACCTGGGCGTGGTGCAGCCGTTTCTTGATCTGTTCTTCATCCCGCTGCGGAAGAAGGTGGCGGAGTCATCGCTGGCCGCAGCGCAGCAGCGCGTGGCGGAGCAGGTGATCGCGCACGCAGCGCAGACGAAGGCGGCGTTCTACCGGGCGGCAGCGGACCAGCAGGCAGCGGCGATGCTGCGCGAGATCGCGAAGGCGACGGCGGAGTCGCTTGCGGATGTGCGGCAGCTGCGCGAAGCAGGGTCGGTGACCTATCTCGATCTGCGCAATATGGAAGCGCTGCACGAGCAGACGCGCATGGAACTGGCGCGGGCGGAAGCGGAGGTGACGATCAACCGCGAGCAGGTGACGGCGATGATGGGGTTGAGTGGTGATGCGATTCATTGGGAGATGGATGCGCAGTTTGGTGAGGTTGATGCGCTGCCCGCGGATGACTTTGAGGGCTTGGTGGTGGAGGAGATTGAAGAGATGGCAGTGGAGCGGAGTCTGGCGCTGGCGTCACTTCGGGCGCAAATTGATGCGGCTGGGGCTGATCTGGGGATTGCGGGGGCATCGGCATTGCTGCCGTCGGCGAATCCTGGCGCATCAGCGCAGCGGCGGAGTGGCGAGTGGTTTGTCGGGCCGTCACTTGTGTTGCCGCTGCCGATTTTCGATCAGGGCCAGGCGGTAACGGCGGCGGCGGAGGCGCGGTTGCGTCAGCAGATGATGCTGCACGATGCGGCTGCTGTTGAAGTTCGCTCCACAGCGCGGACGGCGGCGACGCGAGTGAGGATCGCGCGGCAGACGGTCGAGCATTACCACGATGTGCTCCTGCCGATGCGCGAGGAGATGTATGAGGACAGTCTGCTGCAGTTTCATGCGATGAACATCAGCATGTTGGACTTGATCGTTGTGCGGCAGCAGCAACTGGCGACGAAGCGCGAAGCGATCGAAGCGGCGCATGAGTATTGGCTTGCGCAAACGACGCTGGAGCAGGTGCTGGCGGGCAGTTCGCCGGGGGCTGCTGCGCAGCGATGAACGGGGTCCATTTAACGGGGTCCATTTCCCGTGTCGCGGGATGGCTATCTTGCTCTATCTGCTCTATCATTGTGTGAAAGGAGCGGCTATTGACATGAAATGTCAAAAATTTACGGTTGTGAAGATGATGATGCTCGCGGTAAGCGCTGCGGCACTTCTTACGCTTGCTGCGTGTGAGAGCAATCAGTCAACTGTGGCGATGGCCAATGATCCTGTCGCCACGGGCAGTGCCGGTGCGGTTTCACTGTCCGGCGAGCATCTTGATGACCGAACGCGTGATGCGCTGCGCGAAGCGCTGGATGATGAACGCCATGCGATCGCGATGTATCGCGCGGTCATGGAGAAGTTCGGCAACGTGCGACCCTTCAGCAACATTGTCCGTGCCGAAGAACGACATGAAGCAGCGCTCCTGCGGCTGTTTCGGGCATACCGCCTGGACGTGCCGGATGACCGCTGGGCAGATCACGAGTTCGATCTGCCGGCAACACTGGCCGAGGCATGCGCAGCGAGCGCGAAGGCCGAGGAAGAAAACATCGCGATGTACGATCGCTTTCTCGAGTTTGTCGATGAGCCCTCCATTCGCACTGTCTTCCAAAACCTGCGCAACGCCTCTGCGGATCGCCATCTACCCGCGTTTCGGCGCTGCGCCAGAAGGCGGTAGTCGTCAACTATCGCGCTGCCATCAAATGCGTGGGGTTGCTTCGGCGTGATCAGTTGATGCCGACAACCATTGAGTCGGGACCGAAGAGGTGCTCGACGAAAGCGTCGCGGAAGCCGCATTTCTTCATCCAACCGATGCAGTCCGCGCCGGTGTAGTCGAACCCGCCGGTCGCGCAGATCATCAGCAGTGCTGGGCTGCTGCGCGAAATGTGTGAACAGGCCGATGGTTGCGCGACACGGATCGCATGCGCAACATTTCCGCGCCAGGCTGCGCAACAAAGGTGTTCTTCTGATCCCCATTCATCCGGCCGAGAATGCCGCGAAACCCCGTCATTTACAGCATTTTCGCAATCCAGCGGCGCAACGTCAACGTCCGTCCTCTGGCTTGGGAAGCTGACGCTCTACCACTGAGCTACACCCGCGATCGCTGTATTTGTAGCACTTCTCAACATGCTGTCCAGTTGGCAGCGCAACAAATCAGCTCATCGGAACGATACCGTGCCTTGTCACCCATTGCGGGATTCGGCATGCGTATGGCGCAATGCACCTCTTGCATCGCATTGGAGTTGACCTCCGTTGTCGAGGGAGGCGAGCGCCAGCCACGCCAGTGAACTGTACTCAATTGGTGGTCCGAAAACGCCGATGCCCCATGTGCATCCCGTGCTTTGGAAGGCCATCTATGCCTGGTTCCTCGAAGTTATCAGAACACTTCACCACCGCCGCAGCCATTGACGCACTCGAGATTGCTGCCCGGCAAACCCAGTGCGCCATGGCCACGCTCGATGCCCGCGGCTATATCACCTGGGCCAGCGAGCACTTTTGCACACGCTGCAGCTACAGGAATGGAAACGTCGCCGGACACTTCGCCTCAACGCTGCTCAACGGCCTTGGCGTCGACCCGCAGGAGGTCGCAGCCATCAACGAGAAGGTCGCCAACCAGCAAACGTATCTCAATGAGCGGGTCAACTGCCGACACGAAGGCGACCAACAGTGGGTGACCATCGAACTGCATCCGCTTGCTGATAATGCGGGCTTTACGCTGACGATCATCGACCAGCCGCACACCGATAACGCTGACCGCAAGCTGCAGCGCATGCGCGAGCGATACATGCTCATGTCCAAGGCAACTCAGGATGTGATCTGGGATTACGATGTTGTCAACGATCACATCTGGTGGAGCGACAATCTCTATTATGCGTTTGGCCACGATCCAGTAGGGTCGCATACCTCGATTGCGTGGTGGTCCGAACTGGTCCATCCGGATGACCGTGAGCGCGTAATTGAGGGACTGAAAGATGCAATGTCCAGCACACGACAGAACTGGACTGCTGAGTATCGTCTGTGCCGCGCCGATGGTTCGTACGCTCATGTCATTGATCGTGCAAGCATCGTGCGCGATGCCGATGGTAAGCCGCTTCGGCTCGTCGGTGCGATCATGGACATGACCAGACAGAAGGGCATTGAAGAGAAGCTCCGGCTTCAGAAGATGCTGTTCGAGTGTCAGACCGAAGCATCTCTTGATGGCATTCTGGTTGTCGACAATCAACGCCGCATCATCAGCCACAATCGTCGCTTTGTGGAAATGTGGGGCATCTCCGACGAAATTTTAGCCACCGGCCGTGATGATCTTGTGCTGCAATCGGCTTTGAGCAAGGTCGTCAATGCCGATGAATTCATTGAACGTGCCGAGTACCTGTACGAGCATCCAGATGTCGTTTCCAAGGACTCGATCGAACTTCGTGATGGTCGCACGTTCGACCGGCATACCGCCGTGGTGAAGACCGATGATGACACCATCTACGGCCGCGTGTGGTACTTCCGCGATGTCACCGCAACACGCCGTTACGAAGCGCAACTGGAACAGCACAATCTCGTGGTGGAAAACTCCAACGCTGTGGTCTTTCGGTGGCGGGCCACGGAAGACTGGCCAGTGGAGCTGGTGACGGAAAATGTCGCACAGTTCGGATACACCGCATCTGAGTTGCTCGAAGGCAAAGTCAAATTCGCCTCAATGGTGCATCCTGATGATGTCGCGCGAGTGGCCGGTGAAGTGCACATGCACAGCGTCAGCGGAGCCGAGTCGTTTGAACAGGAGTACCGCCTGGTCTGCCGCAACGGTGAAGTTCGCTGGATCTTCGATCGCACCGTCGTCGAGCGAGATAAAAGTGGGCAAGTCACACATTACCAGGGGATTGTCTTCGACATCACCGAACGCAAACACAGCGAGTTTCGTACGCAAAAACTGTTGCACGATCTCGAAGAGCGCGTCAAGGAGAACAGAACGCTCATCGCAGTGCTACGTGCGATGAACCAGCATGTGACCGACATCGACCACACCTTACAGGTCATCGCTAATACACTCCCGCTCGGTTTTCAATATCCTTCATGCACCGCAGCCCGGGTGACCTATGGTGGCAAGATTTATGAATCCTGCGGCTATGAGCCATCCGATCATTGCATTACAGAGCCGTTCATATGCGAAGACGGGTCCATGGGGCTGATTGAAGTCGTTGCCGTGTACGAGCGTGATGAGGATGACGACGCCGACCGATTTTTCGATGAAGAACGTCAACTCATCCGCACGGTCGCCGATGCGCTGAAGTCCCACCTCGAACGACTGCGAATCGATGAGCAATTGCGACAACACCGGATCGTCGTGGAGAACTCCAATACGCTTCTGTTCCGCTGGCGCGCCACGGAGGGCTGGCCGGTGGAAATGGTTTCGGACAACATCAGACAGTTCGGCTACATCGCCGAGGATCTGCTCAGCGGCAAGGTCAGCTTCGAGTCCATTGTCCACCCGGACGATCGTGCTTGGGTCGAACAAGAAGTACTCGATTGCTTGGAGCGTGACATCGACGCACTTGACCAGGAATACCGCATCGTCTGTCGCAATGGTGAAGTGCGATGGGTCTATGACCGCACGACCGCCGAACGCAATGAGCACGGTGAGATCACTCACTTTCAGGGTTTGATCATCGACATCACCGACCGCTGCGAAGCGGAACAAGCCCTGCGTGAAAGTGAAGAGCGCATGCGCAACATTGCTTCGCAGGTTCCAGGCGCAGTGTTCCAGTTCCGCATCGACAGCCACGGCCAACGCAGCTTTCCATACATCAGTAAGGGCATTGAAGATCTCTGTGGCGTCTCTACGGGCGAAATTGTTTCCAATCCCATGGCCATCATGCAGACTATTCTGCCTGAGGAAGTCGAACATATCGATGCGTCAATCGATGAATCAGCGCGCACCATGGAGTCGTGGCGCGAAGAGTTTCGTATTCGCCATTGCGATGGATCGATTCGGTGGATCTCCGGCCAGTCGATTCCAACGCGCCAGGATGACGGGTCAATTCTTTGGCACGGGCTGCTCCTGGATATCACCGAACGCAAGACCTCCGAGAACGAACTTCGCCGCCTTACCGCGATTATTGAAGCCACGACCGACTTCGTAGGCGTTGCCGATGCTGATGGAAAGGCGGTGTACATCAACGCAGCCGGACGAAGAATGATCGGCTTTCAACACGATGAATCGATCGCTGATCTCGACATCACCACGATGAGCCCACCATGGGCCGCAAAGAAGCTGACTCAAGAGGCCATCCCCACCGCCATTACGGAAGGCGTCTGGGTGGGTGAAATGGCGCTTCAACATCGCGACGGCCATGAAATCCCCGTCTCGCAATTGATTCTCGCTCACAAGAACGCGTACGGCGAAGTTGAACACCTTTCGACGGTCATGCGCGATATCACCATTCGAAAGCGGGCTGAAGACACGCTGAAGGAGGCCAAGGAAGCAGCCGAGGAAGCCAGCCGCGCAAAAAGCGAGTTTCTCGCCAACATGAGCCACGAGATTCGAACGCCGCTCACTGCCATCATCGGCTATGCCGAATTGTTGCGCTGTGATGAATCGCTCATCACCTCCACAGAGCGTCGCGAACAATGCATCACCACGATTCTCAATGCCGGCGAACATCTCATGACCGTCATCAACGACATCCTGGATATCTCCAAGATCGAGGCCGGTCACATGCACGCGCAGCTCGCCAAGACATCGCTACCTCAACTCATTGATGAAGTCGCCACCCTGATGGCCGTGCGCGCTCGAGACAAGAGCGTGACACTTGACGTGCACTTCGCCACCGCCGTCCCCGAAACGGTGATGACCGATGCCACGCGACTGCGGCAGATCCTCATGAACCTCACCGGCAATGCCGTCAAATTCACCGATGAGGGAACTGTCACCATCGAAGTCACTCATTGTCAATCCGATGATGGTGATCGCCTGACGATCGATGTGCGAGATACCGGCCCGGGACTGACCGACAAGCAGCAATCCAAGCTCTTTACAGCGTTCTCGCAGGCCGATTCCAGCGTGACTCGCAAACATGGCGGAACCGGGCTCGGCCTGGTCATCAGCCAGCGCCTAGCCGAATTGATGGGCGGTAAGGTGTTCTTACAATGGAGCCAACTCGGCAAGGGATCATGTTTCCGCATTGAACTCCCGCTCGAACTTGTCGCAGGCACGCGCTTCATTCGCAATATTGATGAGGTCGCCACACTGCAGACGTTCAGCGTTGAAACCGGACCGATACAATTGCACGGCCGCATTCTTCTTGCTGAGGACGGGATCGAAAATCAGCGGTTACTTCAGACGCACCTCACCAAAGCCGGGGCTGTGGTGGATGTCGCCAACGACGGCGTAATTGCCATGGAGATGCTTGAAGACGCTGCGCGAAAGGGCACGCCGTACGACCTGCTTGTCACGGACATGCAAATGCCCGAGATGGATGGTTACACCCTGGCCAGCATGCTGCGTCATAACGGATGGGGGATTCCAATTATCGCCCTCACCGCGCATGCCATGGCTGAAGATCGAGACTTGTGCCTGCAATCCGGCTGTAACGGATACGCCTCAAAGCCGATCAAGCGTGCCGCGCTGCTTCGACTGTGCGCTCAGTGGTTGCCCAAATCTCGGGTCAATCAAAACGAAGCGGCATAACGGCACTCGCCGCTGACGCATCGGCGGCTCTATGATCAGTTTCATGCCCTTCAGACCACGCACCAGCCGCATTCGATTTCGAGAGTATCGAACCGACCTCGCCCAGCACCGCACAGAAGGTTCCAGCCGCACTGCCGCCGCGCATGCCAAGAACAAGGCCCAGCGGACGCGCACCTTCGTCGACCTGATCAAGGCATTCTACGGCATGCTGCGAGGCCAGCGGAAACTGGTCGCCTCGGCTCTGGTGATGCTCTCCATCGCCACGCTGCTGAGTCTCATTCCGCCCTATGCCACCAAACTGGTCGTGGACAATGTCCTCGGCGATCAACCACTGCCCGCACTGCTTGCGGAGTACCTCCCGGCTGACATGACCTCCCGTCAGTTGCTGGCGTACATCGCCATCGCAGTCATCAGCATCGCCTTGACCTCCGTGGGCATCGGTATCTGGAGCCGATGGCAGGCCACGCGCGTCAGCAAGCTGCTGGAATCGAGAATTCGCCGGCGCATGTTCCAACATGCGGTGCGACTGCCGCTGCACATGATCCAGAAGCTCAAGTCCGGCGGGGTGGCGAGCATTCTCCGCGAAGATGCAGGGGGCGTGGCGGAGTTGATCTTCGGCATGCTGTACAACCCCTTCAAGGCCATCATCACGCTTGTCGGCTGCCTCATCGTGTTGGCGATTGTCGATTGGCGATTGCTGCTTGGGTCCATGATCCTCTTCCCGGTGATCTTCCTCACCCACCGCACATGGATCAGCCGCATCCGCCCGGTATGGCGCGACATCCGCGCCAGCCGCCAGAGCATCGACGGCCACGCCACCGAAGCGTTCGGCGGCATGCGCGTGGTGCGAACCTTCGGCAGACATCGCAGTGAAACCAACCGTTTTATCCGCAACAACCATTTGATGATCCGCCAGGAGATCCTTGCGTGGTGGTGGTCACGCAGTGTGGATATCGCATGGTCGGTGCTCATTCCCATCGCCTCCGCTGCGCTGCTGTGGTACGGCGGCCTGCGCGTGCTCGATGGAGCGATCACCATCGGCGACCTCGTGCTGTTCCTGGCATACCTCGCGATGCTGCTCGGGCCGCTGGCCACGCTTGCGACCAGCGCCACGCAGTTTCAAAACAGTCTTGCCGGACTTGATCGCGTGCTCGACCTGCTTGCCCAGCCGACGGAGATGCCGACGAAGCCGGGCATGACCTATGTGCATCCGAGCACGACCAATGGCCGCATCACGCTGCGCAATGTCAGCTTCGCCTACCCCGGCAAGGATCGTCACGGCGCTGATGTGCCGTTCGCCCTCAACCACGCCGAAACGCCCACAAGCAACGGCTCCACCGGCCACACCGCGGTGACCAACGGTGCGCTGGTACTGAGCGATATCAATCTGGATGTCCAGGCCGGTGAGATGATCGCACTGGTCGGCCCCAGCGGTGCGGGCAAGACCACGCTGTGCAACGTTGTTGCGAGGTTCTACGATCCCGTTGAAGGGTCGATCGAACTCGACGGCACCGATCTGCGCGACATCGATGTCGATTCGTATCGCAGGTTGCTCGGCATCGTTGAGCAGGACATCTTCCTGTTCGATGGCACCATCGGCGAGAACATCAGCTACGGTGCGCCGCCCAGCAAAGATGTCTCGCTTGCAGACATCGAACGCGCAGCCAAGCTCGCCAACGCTCACGAGTTCATCGGTGAAATGCCGCACGGCTACGACACCGTCATCGGCGAGCGCGGCGTGCGGCTCAGCGGCGGTCAACGCCAGCGTCTTGCGATCGCCCGTGCATTGCTGGCCGACCCGAGGATTCTGATTCTTGATGAGGCCACGAGCAATCTGGATACCGAGGTCGAGCGGCTGATCCAGGAAAGTTTGCAGCGGTTGATGAAGGGGCGCACGAGCTTTGTCATCGCTCACCGGCTGAGCACCATCGCCCACGCTGACCGCATTGTCGTGATCGACCACGGGCGCATCATTGAGCAAGGCACACACGAGCAGTTGATGCAAAGCAGCAGCCGCTACCGCCACATGGTGCGTCTGCAAACCGGTCGCGAAGCCGAGGCGGTGGTGGAGGACGACGCGTAAGGACAATTCCGGGCATCCCGGTTGTGCGATAGCGTTGATGCGCGCACACACGCCACTCGAAGAAGACGGACAAAATCACGAATCTGAAATTGTTTTCGCCCGATTTCAGCGGTGTTGTGGTGACTTCGATGCGCACTTGCGCGCGCCAGCGTTGCCGCGCATCCCTTTATAGAGGGATATTGCTGTGTCTACCCACCGTCCACCCCCACCGCGATACGGCCTCACGCCGCACCCCACGCGATCACGCCTCGCGCGATCGGCCGCCCGATGCATCGTCTGGAATTGGATGCTCTGCTCGTTGAGCTACCGAGCAAAGTCGCGATCAGCAGAAACCCGCCCATTTTTTGAAAAACCGCCTTACGACCGTGCCGCTTCCGGAGCGTTGGCATCTTCAGCGAACATTGCGTCGATGAAGGCGTCCGGATCGAACGGCTGGACATCGTCGGGCGTTTCGCCAATGCCGATGAGCTTCACCGGCACGTCCAGTTCATCACGAATGGCGAGAACGATGCCGCCTTTGGCGGTGCCGTCGAGTTTGGCGAGGAAGATGCCGGTGACGTCGATCGCCTGCTTGAAGATTTTGGCCTGGTTGACCGCGTTTTGTCCCGACGTGGCATCGAGCACGAGCAGCACTTCGTGCGGGGCGCCGGGGATTTTCTTTTCCAGCACGTTGCGGATCTTCGTGAGCTGCCGCATGAGATTGTCCTGCGTGTGCAGGCGGCCGGCGGTATCAACCAAGAGCACATCCACGCCGCGCGCCAGCGCTGCATCGGCAGCATCAAATACCACCGCAGCAGGGTCTGCACCAGCAGTGCCCTTGACGATGTCAACCTTCAGACGCTCTGCCCAGATCTCCAGTTGCGCCACCGCCCCGGCTCGGAACGTATCAGCAGCGGCCAGCAACACCGAGCGGCCTTCATCACGCAGCGACTTGGCAATCTTCGCCACGCTCGTCGTCTTCCCCGCGCCGTTGATGCCCGCAACCAATATGACCGTCGGCTTGGTGTCTGCGGTCACGAGCGAACGGTCCGCATCGTCCCAGCGCGATTTCAACCGCCCCTTGAGAAACTCCATCGCGTCTTCGCCCTTGGACACTTTGCCCGCACGAAATTCCTTGCGAAGGTCAGCAATGATGCTCGTCGCGTTGTTCACGCCCACATCGGCGGTGATGAGATGCGTTTCGATCTCGTCGATCAACTCCTCGCTGAGCTTGCGGCCCCAGAGCATGGAGCGGAGCGAACCGGTAAACGCATCGCGCGTTCGCGCCAGGCCGGTGCGAATCTTTGCGACTGTTGATTTGAAGTTAAAAAAACCCATAGATGAGAAAGGCACTCAGGCAGAAAGGCATGAAGAGAGCAAGACAAGGACGTATGTGGGCATTGCGGCACGGATTGAGGTGCGTGCTATGGACTCATGCCTCCATGCCTTCATGCCTCAGTGCCTTATATATCCGATCAAGCACGCCGTTGATGAACAGCGGCGATTTTTCCGTGGAGTATTCCTTGGCCAGCTCGACTGCTTCGTTGATGGCAACTTTTGGCGGCGTGTCGGTGGTCATCTCAAAATGCGCCAACCGCAGCAGATTGCGATCGATCAACGGTTGACGGTGTGTCGGCCACTCGGGCGTGAGTTCTGCGATCACCGTATCGGCTGCCTCACGTTGCTGCCAGGCACGCACGGCCAGGTCGTACCCGGCCTGGTGGATGGCATCATCGCCGGGCGAATTCTCCAGCGAGCGGCGAATGTCTTCTTCATCGCCGCCTGCATCAAACTGGTACATCGCCTGCAACGCGCAGCGGCGGATATCACGCGAGTACGCCATCAGACAGCCGCCTCCTGTGACGCGGCAATGGACCGCACCGCGTTGGCTGCAGCAATGGTGGCGGCCATGGCTTCCTCGCCCTTGTTGCCCGTGGCTCCGCCCGCTCGCGAGCGGGCCTGTTCCAAGTTCTGGCACGTCAGCACACCAAAGGCAGCTGGAATCCCGCTTTGCACAACGATGTCCTTCAATCCGCCAGCTACGGCATTGGCGATGTACTGGTCGTGGGTGGTTTCGCCAGTGATGATGCAGCCAAGGGTGACAATACCATCCACATCGCCCCGGTCTGCCAGAGCTTTGGCGATGGCGATCAACTCGAACGCGCCGGGGGCGGCCAGCATGGTGAGATCAGCTTCATCACCGCCAGCCGCTTTGAATCGAGACACCGCGCCAAGGCGCAGCGCATCGGTGATATCAGCGTGGTATTCGCTGACAACGATGGCAAGACGCAGGCCGCGGGCACTGCCGCTGGATGGGATAGAGCTTTTCATACGGTATGGCGAAGAGAGTCATCGTATGTGGCCGATGCACGCGAGGCAAAGAGCCATACCCTATGATATGAACCGTTGTGTGCCTGCTACTATCCTGGCATGTCCACTCTGTCCCAAGTTCCTGACGCCGGCGGCCGCTTTGGTGAGTTCGGCGGACGATACGTGCCCGAGACGCTCATCGCTGCTTTGGATCAGCTTGATCAGGCCTATGAAGAGGCCCGCAGCGATCCGGCGTTCCAGGCCGAACTTGACTCCCTGCTGCAGCACTTCGTCGGCAGAGCCACACCGCTCACGCACTGCCAACGGCTGACCGAGCACGTCGGCGGGGCGCAGATTCACCTCAAACGTGAAGACCTTGCCCATACCGGTGCCCACAAAATCAACAACACCATCGGCCAGGCACTGCTCAGCAAGCGCATGGGCAAGCAGCGCGTGATTGCGGAAACCGGAGCCGGGCAACACGGCGTCGCCACGGCGACCGCCTGCGCCCATTTCGGCCTGCAATGTGAAATCTACATGGGTGCCGAGGACGTTCGTCGCCAGAACCTGAATGTCTTTCGCATGCGCCTCTTGGGCGCAAAGGTGAATGTGGTCGAATCCGGCTCGCGCACCTTGAAGGACGCAACCAACGAAGCAATGCGCGACTGGATGGGCTCGGTGGACCACACGCATTACATCCTCGGCTCCGTCGTCGGGCCGCACCCCTTCCCGCGCATCGTGCGTGATTTCCAAGCCATCATCGGCAACGAATGCCGCGAGCAGTGCCAGGCACAGTTTGGTTTGTTGCCGGATTGCATCGTTGCCTGCGTTGGTGGTGGCTCGAACGCAGCGGGCATCTTTTATCCGTTCGTGGATGACGCCAGCGTGCGATTGATCGGTGTGGAAGCTGGCGGCCGCAGCGCGATGCTCGGCGATCATGCTGCCCCCCTGTCGCACGGCTCGCCAGGCGTATTGCACGGCTCGCTCAGTTATGTCCTGCAGGATGAGTTCGGGCAGACGGCGCAGGTGCATTCGTGCTCGGCGGGTTTGGATTATCCCGGCGTCGGGCCCGAGCACTCATACTGGCGCGATGTCGGCCGAGTGAGTTACACATCGGTCACGGATGAGGCGGCGCTAAAGGCGTTTTGCAAGCTTGCGGAACTGGAAGGACTGATCCCGGCACTGGAAACGGCACATGCACTGGCGTGCGGCATGCGCGAAGCGGCGATGATGCGGCCGGATCAGCATCTTGTCATCAATCTCTCTGGCCGCGGCGATAAGGACGTGCAGGAGGCCTCGCGACTGCTTGAAGCAACTGGCGAATGAACCCGAATGTGTGGCGGCTTGGAATCGTCTGATAACTCGTGCCTTTTGTCCGAATCGGGAAAGGCGAATCATGTAGGTTGAGGGCCTCTCCATGGAATCATTTAAGTCATGGTGGGTCTCTACACCGATAGGTCGATGAACGAAACAGTGCGAGTCGGGCACTGCCATGGAACAATCCCATCTTGTCACGAAAGGCCCGCATGAACGCACACTCCCGCTACTCCCGCTTGTTCTGCCGGCTCGCAGTTGCCATGTCCTTGGGTGCAGCATCGCTGGCCCTTTCCGGATGTGCACGATCGGAACTGATCGGCTTTGAACGCCATTTGTCCACCACGGTTCGTCCCGGGCCCGCAGAAAACAAGGATGTCATTGCTGCGTTTCGGCTGGATGAGCCGGCTGTGCCACCTTCGGCTGTCGCACGCGGTCAATAACCCCACTCTCAGTCGAGCGGCCAGCATCGCAGTGCCGGCTGTTACTCTGGCCGGTCAACTGTCGTGTTTCCGAAGGTCGCGTCGAGACTTGGCATGTTGATGCCCATGGTCTCTGCAAGGGCGGCAAGCGAAGTCCCTTCGAACCCGTACCTCCAGAAAAGCCCCATCGCTGCTCCAAACGCTGAATCGGTATCAAACGATCTAGGGCAGCCATGCGTTCTGGAATGCGTGAACGATTGATCGAAAAGCACGGTCATCCATTTGACGCTCGTTGCCGTTATCAATACTTTTCGTATTCACTACACAATCTCAGGAGGAGCCCATGAAGGGAACTGACATCATTCGAAGCGCGCTGGCATTCACCGACCGGTTCGGCATGAAAATGCTCGAAGATATGCGCGATGCCTGCACCACCTACCCCACACCAAACGGTGGCAACCATCCACTCTGGATCGTCGGTCATCTGGCGGTCACAGAGGGCGAGCTTTACGGCATGGTGACTGGCGAACCCAATCCGGTTGAGCAGTGGAATGTTCACTTTGCCCCAGGCACAGCCCCCTCCGAAAACGTAGAAGACTATCCGCCATATGACGAACTGCTTGATACGTTGCAAAAGCTTCGCAGCCGCACCCTGAAGTTGCTTGATGAGCTTAGCGATGATGACCTCAGTCGCGCTCCGAAACGCAATTTCCCTGGAGGCGAAGACATTTTTGGCACGGTTGGCCAAGTCCTTACAGCGATCGCCATGCACCAGGAGTTTCATCTCGGCCAGATTGCCGATGCTCGCCGCGCTGCTGGGCGAAAGCCGATGTTTGAAATGGACACTACGTCAACAACATGATCACCATGAATTAACTGCAACCGTGTCGTTTGGGGCGGGTTCAAGTCGATCATCAACGCGGTCAGCAAGCAAGCCAGAGCAATAATCCCGAACAGTACCCTGTCTGCAGCGATACCGGTTTGCTGCATCGCTGAAAAAATCAAATTTTGTGGAATGATCCCGCGTCGCGGCTGTCTTGAAGTATTACCGCGCGATATTCTGCGCGCTGCTGGCTGTGACATTTTCCTGCCTGTGGCGCATCGCGAAGATGAGTGACCCAGGAGAAGATGATGATGCACCGATCACATGTCGAATCAGTTCGCCTCATTCGATCAGCCACATGCTGCAGGGCGCGCCTCGGTTCATTGGTGATCCTTTTGGTCGCCATGTGTGCCATGCTGCCGCTTCAAGCCACTGCAATGGCATCATCAGATTCGCGTGAGCGTAGTGCCGCGCGCGAGCGACAGTCTTCCGCAGCCGACAATGCCCGGGCCGAACGTGAGCGTGCAGCAGCACAAGCTCAACGGGCAGAACGCCGCGCCCAAGCCGACCGCGCCGCCGAGCGCCAGCGGCAACGCCAGGCCCAACAACAACGGGCACAGCGCGAGGAAGCCAGATCACGCCAACAGCGTGAATCACGTCCTCAGCGATCGTCACAACGGCCACAAGTCACACCACCCAGCCGCGATCGTGCTATACCGCCAACGCAGCAGCAACGACCTCGCCCAACTGTGACTCGACCGCAAATCACCCCGGAACGTCCCCGCCCGCAGTTCACACGCCCCAGCTTTACCAGACCGCAACACACGAGACCTCAGTTTACACGTCCGCACTGGTCCCGACCGTCTGTGACCCAACCAGCCCGCGAGAGGCCCAACACCGCACGGCCACAGTTCACACCGCCTTCGCAAACTCGCCCGCCTCGACGTGACTTCGCTCCACGCCCGGAACACCCGTCGCTTTCTCGCTTCGATCCGCCGCGAGGGCGATCACATCACCTTGATGAACGTCGTCCGGGGACACGACCGACATTTACTCCGCAAGATCGGACCCGTCAGCCGGGTCATAGTCGGCCTGCCCTGCGTAATCACGAGCATGCGTCAACGTTGGATCGACAGCGGCGTGTGCGTGAGGAGCGCCGTCAGCGCAGCGAGCGGCCGTCACTTTCTGACTTTGAACGCACCGAACGTGATCGCCACGCACGCACGCTTGATCGGCAAACACCCGAGCAGCGCAGCCGGGAACAATTACGTGACCCCAACTCCGATCAATCTGATGCGCAAACATTGGACCGCCGCCGTGGTCAACATCCTCAATCAGATCGCCAACCACAGACACCTGATGTGAATGTGAGCCACAGTACAAACGTCACGAATGTCACCAATGTGACGAACGTGACGTATCACAAACATCGATCTCACATTCGGCATCGGCCGCGGGCTGCCAAGGGCAGTTCCTTTTGGTTCGGCTTCTACTTCTCCTCTGCCAGTTTCAAGCGACCGTGGCACGCAAATTACTGGTGCGGGCATCATGTGTGTGGCGGGTGGTGCTCGGTGTATCGCCCACGTTTCTCATGGGGCTGGTGCCCGACATGGTGGTATCCCACTCGAACGGTGTATCTCCGCCCGCTCGGCCGGCCGATCTACCTGACCACGCACCATACCACTTACATCACCGCTGCTCCTGCCGCACCCCAGCCCGTACAGCAACCGGCGTGCCCGGTGCCGCACCGTGAAGCATGGGAACTGCTTGCCGATTCGCACTTTCAGCACGCTCTGGAAGCATTTGCATGTTTGGCCCAAGAACATCGCTACGACGGCCTTCCGCACGTCGGCTACGCACTGGCCAGTGCCATGGTTGGCTCGGATGAATCGGCCATTGCATTGATGCGACACTCGGTGCTGGTTGATGTCGAATCGCTACGATACGTGCCTGCCGACAGTCGGTTGGATGATCATATTGCAGCTTTGCTTGAGTTCTACGCCGAGTTGGCCGTCCATCCCGGCCACGAGCACGATGGATTGTTTATGGTCGGTGCGCTTCGTACGATCCTGACCGACCACGGTGGAGCTTACTTCGCCCTTACACAGGCGATGAACCAAGGCAGCCGCGAGCGTTCCATGGTGAAACTGCACAGTATGGTCGCCACGCTACTCCACGAAGGCCTGCACCCAAGCCGCTGACACTGAGAACACCGCGGTCACACTTAGTGCAAACAAATTTACCGATCGCTCGACGGTGTGTGTTCATCAAGACATGACAGATTGCAGTGCCCCTGCCTGTGGTATTCACTGAGACGAAAGCCGGGCCATCGTTTCAGAGGTGAGCATGCAGAATTGCCCGGAAGTTCCCGACTGTCACACACAACGTGCATGAGTTTCCCGTGGTACAACAAGCAAGCCCTTCGAGCAGTTGGCCGAAGAGCTTGATGCGGCGAGAAAAGTCGGGGTGACAGGATTCGAACCTGCGACTTCGTGCTCCCAAAGCACGCGCTCTACCAAGCTGAGCTACACCCCGCAGTGTTCACAGGCCCATGATAGCCGATTCATCCGTCAGGACGACTTGCGATCTCGTCCTTGATCGCATCTATCTCGCGCCATTGTTCATCCGGATCGGTCAGATCTTGCCACAAATCAACCAGCGCCTCGCGGCGGGTATCGCCGTTGTCACGGGCGAAGCTGGTCCAGTGTACCGGGTCAGTGCCGTTGGTCGGCGTGAGCTGTAGGCCCCACATGGGTTGAAAACCATGTGTGTCCATTGAATAGCGCATATCGCCCAGCGCGTGCTCGTCGCCGTGCACATAGGCAACATACCCATCGGTGAATGCGTCAAATCCCTCAAAGACTTCCAAAATGCGTTCGCCAGCCACCGCATCCAACGGCAGGTCCTCACGCATGATCTGGCGACGCGTTTCCCCGGTTCGTATCAGCGTTGGTCCGAGCAGCCCCGGACGCACTGCATCAGCATGCAGGTTGCCATGAGAGTCCTCATACAAGGATCGCCAAACCACGATATTACCGAAACTCGGCATGGCACGCCCGCGCACGATGTCATGGCCGCGCAAGTCCGCCAGTTGCTGTTGCGTGTGCAGTACGCGCTGGTTCTGCACAAACCCAAGCCCGACGTACATCAGCGAGATCGCAAAGGCAATGCGTGTTGGCCATGCCTTGGCAACGATCAATGCAATCACCACGCCGACAATGAGTGGGACCGTAAACAGCGGATCAATAATGCTGATCACATCCCACGACACTCGTTCATTGCGAAACGGCCAGAACAGGTAAGTCCCGAAACTGGTGAAGGTGTCGTTGATGCCGTGTGTCGCGCAGCCAATGGTCGCAGCGAGCCATGCGCTGAATGCGTGCGGGCGAAATCGCTTGAAAATCAACAACAGCGGCGCGGCTGCGAGCAGCCCGCCGATCGGGATAAATGCCAACGCGTGTGTGAAGTGCCGGTGATGCTCCCACGGCAAGGCGGGGTCAGCCAGGAAACCCCAGAACACATCCACATCCAGCAGCAGCCCGCCAGCGCCGCCAAACAGGATGGCTCCACGGCCGAGCTTGTTGTGCATTATGCCGTGCGCTGCCGCAGCGCCGAACACGGTATGAGTGATGGGGTCCATTGGCACAAACTTTAGCGCATTGTCCAGCTCGAAGCGCGATGGCCAGTTCCATGGACGCGTAGCTGAACGTAGCCCTGGATCGCCCTACACTATGCGTCTCATGGCCCTGTCACCGATTCCCGATATTCTTGAAGACCTGCGTCAAGGCAAGATCGTCATCCTTGTCGATGATGAAGACCGCGAAAACGAAGGTGACTTCATCTGCGCCGCTGAGAGCATCACGCCGCAACTGATCAACTTCATGACGCGCGTCGGCGGCGGATATCTATGCGTCTCGCTCACGAGTGATGACTGCGATCGGCTGGACCTTGGTCCACAAGCCGCGACGAACACCTCACTGCGCGGCACGCCGCTGACAGTGAGCATCGACGGCCATCCGAAGCATGGTGTCGGCACCGGCATCTCCGCACCCGATCGCGCCAAGACCATTCAACTCATGGTCGATCCTGAGACCACCCCTAGTGATTTCGTGCGACCAGGGCATATCAACCCGCTTCGAGCGCGCGATGGCGGCGTACTGGTGCGCACCGGGCAAACTGAAGGTGCGGTAGACCTCATGCGTCTAGCAGGCATGCGACCGGCGGCTGTGCTCATTGAGATTGTCCGTGAGGATGGCGAGATGGCGCGCATGCCCGATCTTGAACAGCTTGCCGCAAAACACGAAATGAAGATCTGTAGCGTCGAGCAGATCATCGAATACCGCCTTGGTCGTGAAGCCCTTTTGCAACGCATCGAACCGTTGGCGGGCACACCCATGCAGACAGCTCACGGTTGCTTCAACCTCATTGCGTATCAAAGCACCATTGATCCGCTACCGCACTTGGCACTCACGGTCGGGGGGATCGGTGAGCTGGATGAAACCGGCCATCCCCAGCATTGCGACGATGCGGTTCTCGTTCGCATGCACCGCCGCGATCTGCTTGGCGACATTTTCGATGAACAGACCAGCGGGAGCGGTTCACAACTGCGACAATCCATGAAGATGATCCAAGATGCAGGTCGTGGAGTTCTCGTGTATCTCAGGCCGGAAGGCGCGGGTGATGACCTGCGTGGACGTCTGCAAAAGATTCGCCGTCCTGCAAGCGATGACGTCAACGTGCCTGATCTCACACGTCTCGACGGCGTGGGCGGGACGGTCCATCAGATGGATCATCGTGAGTTCGGCATCGGTGGACAGATTCTGCGCGATCTGGGGCTATCCAAACTACGAATCCTCACAAATCACCCGAAGTCCCTGCCCGGACTACATGGTTTTGGATTGGAAGTTGTCGAGCAAGTTCCCATTCGGAAGTGATGCGGAGTTGGAGGGGAATGTATGGTAGAGCAGTTTGTATCAGAGCCAATTGTGCCTGAAAAAGGTGCGTTTTCGACGGAATTGATGGCCATTGGCCTGGCATCTCTGCCAGCGGCATTCACATGGAGGAACCGGCGGTACGTCATCGCCGAATCTATCGGACACGAGAAGAAAAGTTCGCCTGAAGGCGGCAGGGCGGGTAACGAGGTGTATTTACGGCGTCAGGAGTTCACAGTCCGGCTTGATTCCGGTGAAATCGCCCGGTTGTATATCGAGCGGCACGCCCGTCGGGGTGCAAGCCGCACTGCGGCGAAACATCGCTGGTTTATGTACACGATCACCGGTCCTGACTTACCATAGTGACCCGTGCCGGTGTCACGGCCCGGATGGGCCGCACCGCCGGCACAAAGGACCAGTGGAGCGAACATGCAAAGTTCCGTCATCGACAAACCTGCTGGGCCTCTCCAACGCGAGCATACTTCGCCACAGGTGCGCCGCATCTGGGCATCGGCGGTCGCATTGGCGTGCGCTGCGTTGCTGGGCGTTGCGCTGTTCGTTACACCAGCCCAAGCCGGGCTTGGTTCCCATGAGCAGTTGAACTTGCCAAAGTGCGGGTGGATCATGTCGATGGATGTGCCCTGCGTGACGTGTGGGATGACCACCGCGTTTTCTCATGCAGCTCGCGGCAGCTTTCTGCAATCCATACTGGCTCAACCGCTTGGTTTTCTGCTTGCAATGGCAACGGCCATGACGCTGCTCGTCGCGGTGTACGTGGCATTGACCGGCTCGCAAGTGACACGAATGTTCTCACGGTTGTGGGCTCCGCGCATGTTGTGGCTGCTGGCGGCGCTTGCTGTGGGCTCGTGGGTTTTCAAGATCGTTACATATAAGGGATTGGTCGCATGAACATGCGAAGGTTCAAAATGTTGGCCGTGTTCTTTGCCTGTGCACCGGTGATGACGGGCTGTGAAGTCGGCATGCTTGTCGGCGGCATGATGCAGAACTACGAGTACCAGAAGCTCATACAGGTTCTGCCGGAATATGACGATCTTGAGGATCGCACCGTGGCGGTGCTGGTCGATGCAGATCTCGCCACGCTCTATGAACATCCCGAACTTGTCGCGGCCATCACTGGTGGAGTCGCCGGGCGAATTCAGCGCGATGTCCCCGGCGCCCGCGTGATGCCGCCGGATTTGGTCCTCGGTTGGCAGTACCACACACCGCAATGGAATGCCATGCCTTTCGGCGAGATCGCGGACACCCTTGATGTCGAGCGAGTCGTGATGATTGATATTTTTGAGTATCGCCTCAATCCGCCAGGAAACCGTTGGGAGTGGGAAGGCATCTGTGCTGCGAACATCGGTATCATCGAACGCGATGGCTTTGAGCCGGACGCATTTGCACAAACATTCACTATTGTCGGCAAATATCCACCCGTTCGTGCCCTCACACGTGAAGAAGCAGACCCTCGGTCAATTGAAACTGGTTTGCTTGCGGAGTTCATCAAGGAAACAGCATGGTTATTCCATGAGCATGAACGACCGAAGTATCCCGATAAGTATCGCACACCGCGTTGACGCGCCTCGACAGGTTCCACCTATGCCCATTCGTCAAATTATCTCGTCCTTGCTGCTCGTGGTATGTGTCACTGCGTCGGGCGGTTGCAACATTGTTACGCCTGCAGCGTTTCTGCTTACCCCACCGCCGATGACCGAAGCCGAGTACGAGTTGAAGGACCGGCCAACGGTCGTGTTCATCGATGATCGCGATAGCGTGGTGAATCCCGTGGCTTTCCGTCGTACGATTGGCGACAAAATCAGTGAAGATCTCATGGTGAAGAAGGTGCTGTCGCACACGATTCGCTCACACGATGCAATGGGTGTCGCTGCCCGTCACGATACAAAGTCGAAAGTCATGCCCATTGACGCCATTGGCCGTGCAGTTGATGCTGAACAGGTGATCTACGTCGAGATGGTGACATTCGTCGATCACATTGACGGACAAACGCCTCGCGCACTCGCCACAGCCCGCGTTCGCGTGATTGACGTCGTCAATCGCGAACGGCTGTACCCGACATCCGAGGACGATCAGCCGTTTCGACTCGTTGAAGTCTTAACCCGTGAGTTCAGCCAGGATGAGTACGCCTCACGTGCGACGCGCATCCAGATCTACGAAACGCTCGCCAATGAACTCGGAGCAGCCATCGCTAAATTGTTTTATCGACACGAGACTCGTGAGCTTGGTCAGCGATTGGGCGGGCGCTGAGTTGAATGTCCTTGAGCCGAGCTTCATGAATTTCCTGCTGGGATCACTGGCGAAAACGCGCTGAAACCGTTACAAGCACTGCATGTCCCTGCCGCGCGTGCTGCATTTGATTGATCCGTATGTTCCCGGCAGTCCCGATCTGCGCGATGCCTCGGGCGGCTGCCCCTGCACGATGCGGCTCATCGCAGAAACGACAAAGCGCATCACCTCATGGGCGCATGATGTGCTCGTTCTCGGCACCATTCAAGATGTGAAGCTGGCACAAGACTGCGGGCTTGATGTTGCAGGACAATACTGTCCACCCCGGATTTTGCCGTTGGCAGGACGCCGTGGCCTGGTGCGCGTGATGCAGCGCCTGGCCAACACTCGCGGTGTATGTCATTTGATCCACGGCTGGACGCCGCGAGCAGCCATGTACGCATCCATCACATTGCCGAATATCCCGCGCGTGTGCAGTGTGCACATGGGCCTCTCGCACAAGGATGTCGGTGGTGTCTCCAACACTGCCGCGCGGGCCATGTTTACCCGCCGCGCCACGCCGGTTCTCGCGGAATCCCAGGCCGTCAAACGGCAGGTATCATCTGCCGAGATCGACCAGCCGAACATTCATGTGATACCACCCGGCGTAGATCCAGCGTCCATCAACACTGACGATCGTCAAGTGGTGCGCACGCGATGGGGCGTGACGGATACGACATATGTCATCGGCGCACTGGCTGAGCCAGCCAGTTCGTCTGATGCTCGAATTGCAATCCGCGTGATTTCCAGTTTGCGGCTGACGGGGCGCAATGTGCGAATGGTCATGCATCACGACGCGTCACGACGCGCTGATGCAAAGTGGTGGGCGAAGAAGCTCGGCTATGAGGACTTGTTGATTTTCGATGATCTTGCCAGCCAGCCGTGGCGAATTGCATCTGCACTTGATGCTGTTTGGGTTACAAGTGCCTCACACAATGCGTCGGTGCGGCCGATGAGCTGCTTGCCCCTCCTCTGGGCCATGGCTGCGGAACTGCCGATCGTCGCGGAAGATGCCGGCGCAACACGCGAGTTTTTTACAGAACTGCAGCATGGGCTGATTGCACCGCCGGGCGACATACCCGCGATACTCGACCGCTTGGCTCATGTGTACGATGAGCGAGAATGGGCTGCATCAATGGCTTGCTCAGCGGGCAACTTTGTGCGAGAGCACGCTTCGCCCCAGCAGTTCGCGCAGGTGCTCAGTGCGCTGTATCCCCGGCACGCCACAACGAAAACAGTCAGTGGCTGAACATTCCGTTGCATCGGCCATGCGGCGGGCTACACTTTAGGTAATGAGCAGCACGTTCATACGCCTGATGCTCGCGATGGCCATGGTGCTTTGGTCGCCTGCATGGTGCTGTTGTGCACTACGAGCTGCGGCAGCGCATGCGCTCGACGAAGCGACCTCCGAAGGAATCATCGGCTCATGCTGCTCACGAGCGCCGGCCCCACCGCAGCAGCGCTCATGCTGCGATGACGGTGAGGAATCCACCTGCCAATGTAACGATCGACCGAGCGAACTCAATCGTCTCGACACTGCACCGAAACTCGTAGCACCATCGCTGGAGCGCATGGCGGTGGTGGAGACCGTTTTCATTCTCTCCGCTGATGATCAGCAAATCTCGGTTCGCGTTCGAGATGCAGCGTACCGCCGTTGCCATCCACCGCCGTCGAAAACACTTCTTGCACAACACTGCCTGCTTTTGGTCTGATTGATCGCTGCGCACGCGTATCGCGGTGCCGGCTTCGCCGGTGCTGATGTGTTTTGTTTTGAAATCAATCATCGTAGATAAAGAAAGGCAGTGCCATGCGCATTGTGACTTTGACATTCGCTTCGTGTGCACTCGCTGGTCTAATAGCTGTGACCACGGGCTGCGCCTCAAATGAAACCTCACGGGTTGACCGCTCCACCTTCGAACAGCAGGGCCCCATTGAATCAGAAACGGCCACGCTGGTAGTGCATGGGATGGGCTGTCCGCTGTGCGCGAACAACGTGGACCGGCAACTCCTCGCCGTGCCCGGTGTGACTGATGTCAGCATCGATCTGGGCTCCGGCTCAGTGACGGTCTACCTTGCTGAGTCGAATCGACCCACCCGTTCGCAGTTAGCCCGCGCGGTCGATGAAAGTGGCTTTACACTGGTCGCGCTCAGTACGCCATAATCCACAGTCCATGACTGATGCAATTGGAGAACAACACCATGCACACGCTCAGAACACTGACATGCCTCGCCGTGGCGATCACCGCTGCGGCCATACCGTTTGACCAAGCGGTCGCACAGGAGGCGATCAACAGCCCGGCCGCCACGCAGCCATCCACCGGACGTTGGGTGGTTCGTGGACAATTTCGACATCTCGATGCGCGCGAAAGCCCACGCACAGGCGATGAGCGCATTCGCAGAACCACGCAGAATCTGTCGATCGCATATGGGCTGCGCAGCAACCTCTCGCTGACAGCGGAAGTCCCCTTTCAACAGCAGCGGCTGCGCGATGGCGAAACCGGCAACGTCAAGCGCGATTACGGAATCGGCGATGTCACTGCGCAAGTCAAGTGGCGCATCCATCAGCACGATTTCGGCCCGATCGACACCTCACGGTTCAGTCTCATTGGTGGCGTGCAACTCCCCACGTTTATGCGACCGTTCAGCACCGAGTCAGTCAACCCGATGCTTGGTGGTGTGTACACTCATGTACAGGGCCTTCACGGGTTCAACGCGTCGGCTATCTTCAAGCTCAACACCGGCACCGGCACGCGCAACAACATCGGTGGCGGTGACGGCAAGGCCGATGCTCTGTTCTATGACGCCTCGTACCTCTACCGCATCTCACCGGCGACATACTCACCGGAAACCAGCGGCGGAGCCCTCTACGGCGTGCTGGAACTCAACGGCCTGTACGAAACGAATGGCGACAATGAATTGTTCCTCTCGCCAGGAATCATGTACGAGGCCCGATCATGGACAGTCGAGGCCAGTGTGCAGATTCCTGTCTGGCAGGACGTTGATCGTCGGCCGGAAACGCGGCTTGTCGGCGTCGTTGGCGTGCGCCTGCTGTTTTAGGAGGTCAGTGACTTGCTTGATCGGCAGCCCCTTGCGCGGTAAAGTGCCCCGCTTGGCTCGTTGCCGTATGGGCGAATACCTAAGTGGCCAAAGGGGACGGGCTGTAAACCCGTTGGCGTACGCCTTCGCAGGTTCGAATCCTGCTTCGCCCACTTGCTTGTCCCACGGCGGCTGGAGAAACCGTCGTGGGACGGGTGTTTCGTATCGGCAGGGAGATGTGTTGATCGAGAGCTACGGGGTGTAGCTCAGCTTGGTAGAGCGCGTCGTTCGGGACGACGAGGCCGCAGGTTCAAATCCTGTCACCCCGACTTTAGAAAAGCTCCGAGGGCATCGACCGTCCCCTGAGTTATTGTGCTGGGCAGGCCGACATGCAGGAGCATCATCGCAGTGGTATTCAGTACCTGCAGACGGCAACCGCGCTGCTGCACCGGGTTCGCAGCGAGCATCCCACGGCGGGCCTGCTTGAAGCCGCGGACTTGCATTGGTGGTGGCGCACCCCACGTTCAACTGACGAGATCCCGCAACTCTTCTGGTTCGATGACGCCGGTCGCCCGGAGGCGGCAGTGATCGCAACCGATTGGGGCGATGCGGTCGCGCTCGATCCGATCGTCCTGCCCAACGCATCTCTCGACTGGATCGCCCATGTCATCGAGCGCGGCCTGGCTCACGCTGGGGAACTCGGGTTCAGCTCCATCGATGTCGTGATCGACCGCGCCGATCACATCATGCGTGAAGTGCTGGTCTGCCACGGCTTTACTGAAGAACCGAACAGCATGCTCAATGTGGTCGATGCGTGGCTGATTGTGAGTGATCGAATTGCAGTCAGTCCCCTTCATGCGGGCTACCGGTTGTGCAGTCGCCTCGACACACAGGACCAGCCGCACCACATGGTTCATCGAAACGGCCCGAAACTGGAAACGCGCCTTCAGCAGACTTCGCTGTATCGCCCGGAACTTGATCTTTTGGTACTGGACGCCAGCAGGAACGTCGCAGCGTATGGCCTGTTCTGGTTTGATCCCGACACCGCAACGGGCCTGGTCGAACCGATGCGTACTGAAAACGACCACCAGCGGCGAGGCCTCGCCCGCCACATCCTGACCGAAGGGATCAACCGCCTCGCTGAAGCGGGCGCGAAGCGCATCAAACTCTGCTTCAACCCCACCAACACCGCAGCCAAAGAGCTTTACGTCAGCGCCGGTTTCAAACCCGACAAACAGACTGCTGTGCTCTCCCGCAAGGGGATGAAACATGGAGGCGAAGGACGTTGAGCTGGAAAGCGTTAGTCGCGATTGCGTGGTATTACGCCAGATTTAATCGCCCGGCTTGGTAGATCGCGTCGTTCGAGTCAACGAGGCCGAAGGTTCAAATGCCACTCGCCTTGCCAACACGGCTGGTGCTGATCATCGACGTGTGGTGGCTGCCCCGCCACCGCCGAAACTGCCCAGATCGATCAGCACAGCAATGACGATCAACGCGATGAAAATTCCCGTTGGCGATCCACCGGTCTGGTGATAGCCAAACGCATAAGCCAACGTGGTCAGCGGCAGGAAGAGGAATCCCAGTAGTGGCCAGAGCAACGTCTGATACGCACTTTCGAGGTAATCGCTGGAAATCAGCAGCAGGATGATCACGATGCGTGGCGTGAGAAGGGCCAGGATGGCAAGCAGGCATGGCATGGCAGGATTGTCGCCGGGAATGGACGCGAAGGCAAGGTTGAGCGAACACAACTCCGGCGGTATCCTGTGCCACTGACCGATCCCCCACCACCGAACGCCCATGCTCACACTCGCTGTTGATCTCGCCAGTTACATCCCTATTGGGATTCTCATCGTCATGGCGGTGATATTCGGCGTGGTGAACATCGTTGGGTCGCGGTTGCTCGGTCCGACATCGCACGGCGACGTGAAGGATTCGACCTACGAAGCGGGCATGGACCCAATTGGCTCGGCCCGTCGTCGCTTCAATATCCGCTTTTACATTCTCGCGATGACGTTTCTCGTGTTCGATGTCGAGATCGTCTTTCTGTATCCGTGGGCGGTAACTTTCACACAATTGACGCCTCAGAGCGAGGAGGCGGCACTGTTTCTGGGGCGCATCTCATTCTTCATCGGCACGTCCGTCATCGCGTACATTTACGCGTGGCGCAAGGGCGTCTTCCGCTGGGATTGATCGAAAGGGCGAGGCATTAAGGCAGAAAGGGATCAAAGCATCGAGTGATGCGTTGTCGCATGCGCTGCGCCGCTTTCTGCCTTTCTGCCTCGATGCCTTTAACAAAAAACCCCTGTAGCGGTGGTGGGCCCGCTACAGGGGGAGGGAAGAGGAAGAAGCGGACGCCTCATTCGAGGCGGGCTTCCTCAAGCGCCGTGGTCATCCGTGGCCGCCGGCTGTTGCAAGAACCGCGATGGGGAAGGGCTTGCGGAGCGGGTCGCCACGGTGTTTGCGAACTCAGTCGAGCGAGCGTCGCGCTGCACCGGGCGGCTGGTGTCACTTCGATTCCTTGTTGACCAGCCGTTGCGAGATCGTCCAACCACTCGCCGACCGTCGATCGATCTCCTTTCCATGCCCTACCTATCCATCGCTCCGAGCCGAAAGCCGATCATCCCCCGGAGCGCGTGGGGATGATCGGAGAGAGAGAGAGAATGGTGTTAACTACACCCCATTGAGTTACCACAGTTGAGGCACTTGTAACAGGTGCCGTTTCGGACAGTAATCGATCCACACACATCGCATGCCGGAGCGTCTGTCTGCATGGTGGCGTTGGAACGGTCGAGCGCCCGCACCGCTGACTGTTCAACCGTCGAGGTCGATTCACTCGTCCGCAGTACGACCGCTTCGGTGGTCTTGGTCATGGTGGTACGCTTGGACTCGGCTGCCTCGCCACCATCATGGTTGATCCGCGGCGTGGTCGGCTCAGTCTTGCGAGCTTCCGGTGCGCGGCTGTCGAGCTTGGCTGGTTCGCTCTTGCGCTGCGGAGCGTTTGCTTCGCGGTAACCGGCAATAAACTCCATGCCCAGCCAGCGGAAAATGTAATCCACCAAGCTCTTGGCAAACGGCACATCGCGATTGGTCGTCATGCCCATCGGCTCGAAGCGCTGATGAGCGAACTTGTTGACCAAGCTCTCGACCGGCACACCATACTGCAGCGCAACGCTAATCGCCGTGCCCAGACTGTCCATCAGGCCGCCGATGGTCGAACCTTCCTTGCTCATCGTGATAAACAGTTCGCCAGGTTGACCGTTGTCATACATACCGACCGTGAGATAGCCCTCGTGGCCAGCCACGTTGAAGTGATGGGTAATGCTCTTGCGCGTATCAGGCAGTCGGCGCCGCATCGGCCGCTCGATAATCTTCTCGACGATGCGCTCGATGTACTCCGGCTCAGCGGCCTTTTCGTTTTCGTCCTGATCGGAGAATCGCTTCGATGTCGAGATCGCTGCAGCCGCGTCCGCAACTTCGGATGAGACCTCCCCCAACGCGGCCTCCACTCCGTCAGAGTCTTCCTCGTCGTCATCCACGGTGTCGGACTTTGTGTTCAGCGGCTGGCTCAATTTCGATCCGTCGCGATACAGTGCATTGGCCTTGAGACCGAGCTCCCAGCTCAACTGGTACGCAGAGGCAACATCCTCAACGGTCGCATCCTGCGGCAGGTTGATGGTCTTGGAAATCGCGCCAGTGATGAATGGTTGGGCTGCCGCCATCATGCGGATATGGCCTTGGGGCTTGATGAACCGTTTGCCGATCTTCCCGCACGGGTTAGCGCAATCGAAGACGGAAAGGTGCTCATCACGCAGTTGCGGCGCGCCTTCCACGGTCTGCGTGCCGCAAATCGTTTGATTGAGTTCATCGATTTCTTTGCTGCTCAGCCCGAGCATGCGAAGGCCGTTGAAGCTGGCATCGTTTCGGGCCTTCTCAGCATCCACGCCGGCTTTCTCCAGCACGTGGTCGGGCATCGACCAGGCATTGAACGCAAAGCCAAGCTCAAACACGGTCGGCAGTGCGTTCTCCAATTGCACCAGTTCCTCTGAGTTGTACCCCTTGCTCAGTAGAAATTCACGGAACGTGCCATCACGAAACGGCACATCGATATCCAGCGTGCCCATGACATACGTGATGATGCCATCAACCTCGCTCTCGCCATAGCCCAATGCCTTCAGCGCCGGTCGCAACGATTGATTGGCGATCTTGAAGTACCCGCCGCCAGCGAGCTTCTTGAACTTGGTCAATGCAAAGTCCGGCTCAACGCCCGTGGTGTCGCAATCCATCAACAGGCCAATTGTGCCCGTCGGTGCGATGACCGTCACCTGCGCGTTGCGATAGCCGTGCTGCTGGCCAAGCTTCAGCGCGTCGTCCCATGCGACGGTTGCCCGTGTGAGCAGATCCTTTGCGTTGGCCAGATTGATCTTGCCGCTGGCAAACAGTTCGTGATCGATCGGCACGGGGGTGATTTCCAGTTCTTCGTACACCTCTGCATCACGCGGGATGCCATGAGCAGCCCGGCGATGGTTGCGAATCACCCGAAGCATGGAATCTCGGTTCTCCGCAAACCCGGCAAAGGGCTGAAGCTCGCGGGCCATCAACGCGCTCGTCGCGTACGAACGGCCGGTCAGAATCGAAGATACCGCTCCACACAGTGCACGGCCTTCCTCACTGTCGTACGCAATGCCCGCCTGCATCAGCATTGCACCAAGATTGGCATAGCCCAATCCCAGCGTGCGATACTTCCAGCTTTGCGCAGCGATTTCCTTCGAGGGGAATGCAGCCATCAACACCGAGATTTCGAGCACAATCGTCCACAGGTCGATCGCGTGCTCGTACCGCTCGACGTCAAATTCGCGCGACTCGGCGTTGTAGAATTTCTGTAGGTTGATCGACGCAAGATTGCATGCCGTGTTGTCCAGAAACATGTATTCACTGCACGGATTGCTTGCGTTGATCCGTCCGCCAGCCGGGCAAGTGTGCCAGGCATTGATGGTCGAGTCGTACTGCAACCCGGGGTCAGCCGAACGCCACGCTGCAAAGCAGATGTCATGCCACAGCTTGCGGGCCTTGATGGTCTTGACCGGCTTTCCGGTGGTGCGGCCGATGAGCTCCCAATCGCCATCGTCCTTGACTGCTTTGAAGAAATCGTCGGTCA
>PWVT01000263.1 GCA_003562195.1 Phycisphaeraceae bacterium
GCCAGCACCACCGCGAGCGCTTCCGGCCAGTACCACACGCCGAAGGACCACAGATTCACCGTCGGCTGGATCATCTCAGCGCGAATCTCGACCGAGTCGGAATTGGGAAAGATGGTCCAGTACGCCCCATCGCCGCCGGGCAGGTCGAAGGTCTTCACCCACGCGGGTTGAAGTTCGATGAGGTCTGCAAGCGGGTCCGAATCGTCACGCACGCTGCAAGTCTAACAAACCCGCTCAATGATCGTTCCGAGTTAAGCGAGCGGGCTCGCCCGCTGCGTGGGCGCAGAGAATCCGCAGTGGGCAAGCCCACTCGCTTAACGAAACTGCGGTTCACTCCGCCTCCGGCAGTTCGTACACCGCGAGGATGAGTTGGCCGCCGTCGATGTAGAAGACATTGACATCACGCGGCCCGGGGCCGGTGGTGAATCTCGCAAGCATCCGGTTCCACGACGGGAGCGGCGGTGCGAGGCGACATCTTGTAGTTAGACGACTACTTTGGACGTAAACCTCGTCCGGTCCGGCGTACGGAGTGATTGAGAACACTCTCGCAGTCAAATCCTTGGTCGACACTAGAGTGGGGAAGTCAAGCGCTGCCGAGGGCGCATCAACATGAGTGTACTGCTCACGCACTGTGTCGATAGCGACATGTGACACCAGTTCTCCACCGTGCAGCACAAACCACGGTTGACGCTGGCCGAGTCGCGATTGATAGGTGGTCCGCTGATGCACCGCCCAATGCCACTGCACCTTTTCACTCACCCACCCATGGCGCGGTACGTGGCCTTCACCGAACCACCACGCGATGCCGATGAGCAGCAGCGCGACGGGCGCGAGCGCCATGCGCCACTTGCTGCGCAAACCAGTCACGCGATTGCGCGGCGTCAACGCCGTGCCGCATTCGGGACACGCTTCGCTCTTGAGGTTGGTCAGTTCATACCTGCACTTGCGGCAGCGCGGCTCGCTGCCCCTGCGTGCAAACCACCACCAGCGCCCCGTCACCAGCACCAGTAGCGCCAGCACCACCGCGAGCGCTTCCGGCCAGTACCACACGCCGAAGGACCACAGGTTCACCGTCGGCTGGATCATCTCAGCGCGAATCTCGACCGAGTCGGAGTTGGGAAAGATGGTCCAGTACGCCCCATCGCCGCCGGGCAGGTCGAACGTCTTCACCCACGCGGGCTGAAGTTCGATGAGGTCTGCAAGCGGGTCCGAATCGTCACGCACAATTTAAGTCTAACAGTTCCGAGTTGAGCGAGCGGGCTCGACCGCTCCCTCTCCCTGCCCTGGGGAGAGGGCCGGGGTGAGGGCCGTTGCGTGTGAGTTTTCTGGTTGACGCGACGCACAATGACGCCGCAGCCCCCTCACCCCAACCCCTCTCCCCCGGACAGGGAGAGGGGCTTTGCGCCCCCTTTGCCATCGCCGTCACACCGCCTCCGGCAGTTTTGAACGGCCGTATTGCGGTCAGTTCCGGTCGGCGCAGTCGGCGGCGTGCCGCTACCATCATCCACCCATGAAAGACCTCACTCCACGAGAAATCGTTACTGAACTCGATCGGCACATCATCGGCCAGGATTCCGCCAAGCGGGCGGTCGCAGTCGCGGTGCGAAACCGCTGGCGGCGGCGGCAGCTTGACCCGGAAATCGCCCGCGAAGTGGCGCCCAAGAACATCATCATGATCGGCCCCACCGGCGTGGGCAAGACCGAGATCGCCCGACGGCTTTCCAAGCTCGTCAATGCACCGTTCACCAAGGTCGAAGCGAGCAAGTACACCGAAGTCGGTTATCACGGCCGCGATGTGGAATCGATGATCCGCGACCTGCTGGAACTGGGCATGAAGATGGTCCGGGCTGAGCAGGCGGATGTCGTGCGCGAGCAGGCGGAAAAGTCCGTGGAGCAGCGGTTGGTGTCATTGCTGCTGGGCGATACTGAAGATCGTGACGAGCCGGAGGAAGCCCCAAAGCACACTGAGCCGCAGACGGCTGGCTTGCCGCGATCTGGTGGCTGGGTGCCCAGCGAAGAGGCCGAATCAAAGCCGGATGAACACGCGCGCGTGCGCAATCGGTTGCTGCAGAAGCTGCGCGATGGCGCGTTTGAGGATCGCGAGATCGAGATCGTCATCAAGGAAAAGCAGACCGGGCCGATCATGGGCATGATGGGGCCGGACCAGTTCGATCCGGGTGTGAGTTCGTTTCTGGATAACCTGATTCCCGAAAAGTCGCATCGACGGAAGGTCACGGTTCGCCGCGCGCGGGCGATTCTGCTTGAACAGGAAACCGACAAGCTGATTGATGAAGAGAAGCTCATCGAACAGGCGATCGAACGCACGGAGCAGAACGGCATCATCTTCCTGGATGAGATTGACAAGATCGCAGCCGGCGAAGGCAAGGGCGGGGCGGATGTGTCACGCCAGGGCGTGCAGCGCGACCTGCTGCCGATCGTCGAGGGCTCGTCAGTCAATACGCGGCACGGGGTGGTGAATACGGATCAGATTCTCTTTGTTGCTGCTGGTGCGTTTCATACCGCGGCGGTGAAGGACCTCATGCCGGAGCTTCAAGGTCGCTTCCCGATCCGCGTGGAGCTGCAAGCCCTGACGCGCGATGACTTCAAGCGCATCCTCACCGAGCCGGATGCTGCGCTGACCAAGCAGCAGGAAGCGCTGCTGGAAACGGAAGGGATGCGCGTCACCTTCGATGCCAGCGCGATTGATGCAATGGCTGAGCTGGCAGCGGAAGCGAATGCATCGATGGAGAACATCGGCGCGCGGCGGCTGATGACCGTCATGGAGTGCGTGTTCGATGAGATTAGCTTCGATGCACCGGACATGGTCAAGCGCGGTGAGAAGACGCTGACCATTGATGGCGAGTTCGTCCGCGAGCGGCTCAAGACGATCATGAAGGATGAGGACCTGAGCAAATTCGTGCTGTGAGAATGAGCGAGAGGCAGGCCAGCACTGGATCGAAGCTATGAAGCAGGCTGCTGTCAGAACTCGCGATGCCGGCGATTTAGCGCAGAAAGCATCACTTTTTGCTTGTAGTCACGGTAGGTTCCCAGTAGAAATGAGGTAGAAAAAGTGCGATTTCGGTCGCGGA
>PWVT01000257.1 GCA_003562195.1 Phycisphaeraceae bacterium
GTCGGTTGCGTGAACGTCCTGGGAGGCGTATTCTGCCCGCTTTATGCCGTAGCCGAGTGCATGGATGGCCCCGATCACGCTCTACACAATCTGCGTTCTTGGTGCGGTGACGCTGTATCTCTTACTGCGTCCCACCGCGCGGCCGCTCCATGTCGTTGGGGCGGTGCTCGGTCTTGCTGCCTTTGCATGGCTACTGGTGGAAAGTCTGGAAATGTTCTCCCCGGGTGAACGTCCGGGGTTGTACTACACAATCTTCAGCGTGATCGCCTTGGCCTCCGGATTGCGGATGATTACGCACACCCGACCGGTGTACTGTGCGCTGTATTTCGTGATGGTCGTCCTCTCCTCAGCGGGGCTTTTCCTTTTGCTTGCAGCTGAGTTTCTGGCGTTTGCAGTCATCATTGTGTACGCCGGAGCAATTCTCGTGACCTACATGTTCGTTCTGATGCTCGCCCAGCAGGCGGAGTCTTCAAATTCCGAAGACAGTGCCGGTCAAGCCGAGTATGACATGATGCCCCGTGAGCCGGCATTCGCCGCGGTGGTGGGGTTCATCATGCTCGCGTTGTTGACATCGCTCTCATTTCGTGGCATCGAGGAACTGGGACCGCCGCCTGACCCTCGCGTGGCGGCAATCGAGGCAATGAGGGAGCTGGACATGCTCCCTGGTGATCTGGAGAGGATCGTTGACGAAATCGAGCCGGGAGCGGTTCCGGTGTTTGAAGATGGCGAAGCTGTGGTCATCATCGATGAGACGCCGCATGTTCGTATCGCGAGTGATGACGAGGCAGGCACACGGTTGATCGAGATTCCCTTCGACGCCATGCCGTCCAACATCCAGCAGGTCGGCCTCGCTCTCGTTGCGAAGTTCCCCGTGAGTCTTGAACTTGCAGGCATCATTCTCCTGCTCGCCATGTTCGGCGCGGCGGTGCTGTCACGACGACAGATCGAACTGAGCGAAGACGAACTGCGGCAGGCGGCAGGAATGCGGCGTCTGACAAGTGAGCACGATCATCACGAGGGGGATGAACGATGATGCTTGAAGCGATGAGCCAGGTGGCGTTGAGCCACTACCTGTTGACCAGTTCGCTCCTGTTTGTGATCGGGCTGGTCGGCTTTGTGACGCGACGGAACATGATCGTGATGTTCCTCTGTACGGAATTGATGTTCCAGGCAGCAGGCATCGCGATGATTGCTTTCGGCCGATATCACTTTGATGTCTCTGGTCAGGTGTTTGTGATCTTTATTCTGACGGTGGCAGCAGCTGAGGCAGCGCTTGCGCTTGCGCTCGTCGTGTTGTTGTACCGACGCAAGGAAACATTGAACGCGGAAGACTGGGCGGAACTGCACGAGTGAAATGATGAGCACCGCTGCTGACATCCTGCCTGCCGGCCCCGCTTGGGCGCAGCTCATTCTCTGGCTGCCGCTGGTTTCCATGGCGCTGTGCGGTTTGTGCGCTGCCTTCAAGGTACGAAGCAAGCTGCCCGCATGGATCACTGTCGCATTCCTGGGCATCTCGTTTATGCTCACGCTGGTGCTGTACCTGACGTACACCGAGCCGGTGCGGGTGCACATTTTCGACTGGTTCAATCTCCACTGGGGCAGCGGTGAAGGCGCTGGTTCGTTTATCGCGAACTTCTCGCTGTATGTTGATTCGCTGACGCTGCTGTGGATGCTCTTTGTGACCGGCTTGGGCGCGTTGATCGCGCTGTATGCCAGCGAGTACATGGAACCGGATCTCGGCAAGGGCTATGCACGCTTCTTTGCAGGCGTGAGCGTATTCCTGTTTGCCATGACCGCGCTGGTGATGGGCGACAACCTGGCCATGCTGTATCTCGGCTGGGAAGGCGTGGGCTTCGCGTCGTACTGGCTGATTGGCTACTACTACACCAAGCCATCTGCAGTTGCGGCAGCGAAGAAGGCGTTCATCGTCAATCGAATCGGCGACCTCGGCCTTGCACTGGCCATCTGGCTGATCTGGTTGAACTGGGGCACCATCGAATACGCGGTGCTGTTTGACATCCTCGCGCAGGCGCAGGACGCGGCCGGCGACATCGCGGGCGGCTGGAGCGTGCAGGCGATTCCGTTCCTGCTGATGCTGGGTGCATTCGGGAAGTCGGCTCAATTCCCGCTGTATGTGTGGCTCCCCGATGCAATGGAAGGTCCGACGCCGGTTTCAGCTTTGATTCACGCAGCGACGATGGTGACCGCCGGCGTATACCTGCTGGCGCGCATGTTCCCTGTCATGGAACTGCACCCGTACGCACTACCGACTGTCGCGTGGATTGGTGCTGGCACTGCGCTGCTGGCTGCGACGATCGGTATGGCGCAGTACGACATCAAACGCATCATGGCCTACTCGACTGTCTCGCAGATCGGCTTCATGTTTGCGGGGATCGGCGTGCTGACGACGTTCGGCGCGGCATACCACGTCTTCACGCACGCCTTTTTCAAGGCGGTGCTATTCCTGACATGTGGTGCGATCATGCACGGCTTTGCCGGCCAGCTTGACCTTCGCAAACTTTCTGGACTGCGGCACATGGCCGGTTGGAAGATTGTCAGCTACACAATGCTCTTCGGCTGCTTGTGCCTGGCGGGCTTCCCGCTGACGAGTGGTTATTTCTCCAAGGATGTCATCCTTGCAGAAGCATTTACGCATGAGTACACGGCGATTGGGTGGCTACTGCTGTTCACGGCGGGGTTGACGGCGTACTACACCTTCCGCGTGTGGTTCCGCGTCTGTGCAGGCGAGGTGCACTATGAGCCGGGTGATGAACATCACGAGGAGCCGCCGACGGAGCACAAGCTCGCCGATGCGAAGAAGCAGGCACAGGTTGAACCTGCGCCAGCACCAGAGTCAGATCACGAGCATTTCCACCCGCACGCTCCGAAGTTCGCCATCAACTTTGTCTTGGTGGTCATTACCATCGGGGCGTTTCTGGCTGCGGTGCCATACTTCATGCCGAGCGGCGTTGAGAACGTCAAGGGCGGCTGGGTGGCGGGGATGGTGGCTGAGTCCAGTGCAGCACAGGGCATTGCCGGCTTGCGCGATGACATGCCGCATGGCGAGGTCCTGGGCTTTGA
>PWVT01000286.1 GCA_003562195.1 Phycisphaeraceae bacterium
AGGTCGCATTAGTCGCTTGCATGCGCAAACTGCTCACCATGCTCAACGCCATGGTGCGCGAAAACCAGCACTGGAAAATGAATGCCAAAACTGCTTGACAAACCACACAGTCGCTCTCCCCCGGGCAGGGAGAGGGGCTGGCAGCGCGAAACTCACGCGACGGTCAGCACAGGGCGCCTGGAATCTGATGCTCTGGAGGTTGAGCTACCGGGCGATTCATCATGGGCAAAAATCGCTGTGATTTTTTTCCCGGCGGCTCGGTACCATGCCCGCATGAACATCACCATCATCATTGCGGCGGCCGGCGTGAGTCGGCGATTTGGCGAACAGGACAAGCTCGCGCAGGATCTCGGCGGCAGGGCGCTGCTGCTGCGGACCGTCGAGCAGTTCACCAAGCGCGAGGAAGTGGGCAGCATCATTGTCGCCGGGCCGCCGGAGGACTTTGACGCGTTCAAGGAAAAGTTCGCTGCGACGCTCGGCTTTCACGGCGCGAAGGTCGTCAAGGGCGGGTCGGTCGATCGGTGGGAGACGGTTCGCAATGCGCTGGCGGAAATCAGCGACGACACCACGCACGTGGGCGTACACGATGCGGCCCGGCCGGGCGTGAGCGACAAACTGCTCGACCGCGTGTTCGCAGCGGCGCGAACACTTCCTGCGGTGATTCCAGCAGTCGATGTCGCCGGAACGGTCAAGCGCGTCAGCGCGGATGTGACCGAAGTGAATGAAGATGAAGACGCGGTGGCGGATTTGATCCTCGGTGAATCCAGCAGGGCAACCATTGCGACGCGCACGGTTGAGCAGACCGTGGATCGAAGCAATCTTGTCGAGGTTCAGACGCCGCAGGTGTTTGAGATCGGCCTGTTGCGCCGGGCGTATGCGCAGGATGATTTGACCGGCGCGACGGACGACGCATCGCTCGTCGAGCGTTTGGGTGAGCCGGTGCATGTGGTGGAAGGTGACAGCGCGAATCTGAAGGTCACCACGCCGGCTGATCTGGTGTTGATGCGGGCGATTCTCGGCGTCAAGCCCCCTGCGGAGCGGCCGACGCACAAACGGTTTTAGGAGTCAGCCGATGGCAATGGAGCCGAGCAGGTCACGATGGATGTCGCGCAGCGCAGGAAACTTTTCCCGCCACTGCCGCAGCGCCGGCATATCAAGCTCGGCCTGGATGACGGCTGGTGTGTCCTCGGCTTCCGCGAGTACATCTCCCATGGGTGAGACGATGATCGACCCGCCCGCATACGGTAGATGCGGATCGTTGCCGCAGCGGTTGACCGCGACGACGTACGACTGGTTTTCAATGGCGCGGGAGATGAGTAAATTGCGCCAGTGGTGTTGCCGCGGCGCGGGCCAGCTTGCGCCGATGGTGAAGACTTCCGCGCCCTGCAAGGCGCCGAGTCGCCAGAGTTCGGGAAAGCGCAGGTCGTAGCAGATCTGCGGGCACACGGCGGCCTGATCGCAGCAGCGCACGATGAGCTGATCGCCGCCGTTGTAATGTTCAGCTTCGCGGCTGAACGTGAAAGGATGGATTTTGTGATATGTGCCAATCAATTCGCCGACCGGGTTGATGATCACCGCACAGTTGCGGCCTTTACCATCCGGGCCATGCTCCGCAAAGCCGTGCTGGACCCAGATGCCGCGCGATGTGGCAAGTTGCTTCGCCCAATTGAGCGAGCGGTCATCGACGATCCGGTCGAGGTTGAAACTGAACCCGGTATCGCCAAGTTCCGGCAGAAGTACGAACGTGCCGGGGGCGATGTCGGCCTCGTCGATCATCCGCTCCATGATCGCGTGGTTGGCGGGCTTGTCTTCCCAGACGATATCAAACTGCACGGCTACGAATCGCATGCTGCAAGTGTATGTCATCGTTGGGCGGGTTTGCGAACGAGCTTGTGCAGTTCAACCAACACCAGCACCGACGGTGCAGCAGCGAGGATCACCAGCCATGTCGTGGCATCCAGCGGCTGCAGACCCAGCAGGAATTGCGTCGGCGGGAAGTACATCGCGCCGAGATGCACAGCCAGCGACACGCTCGCGCCAAGAAACAGCACTCGATTTGAGAACACCGGCTTCTGGAAAATCGACAACGTTTCAGAGCGGCACGCACCGACATGCAGCATTTTGAACATCACCATCGCGGTCAACGTTGCGGCCTGCGCGTATGCCAGATCGCCATCGGTGCGCGACAGCACCCAGGTGAACATCGACAGCGCGACGATTGCCAGCAGGATGCCCACCAGTGTGGTGCGCTCAATCAGCAAACGCGACATCATGCCCTCGTTCGGATCGCGCGGCGGTTGGCGGTACTGCTGCTCCTCGCCCGGTTCAAACGCCAGCGCAACGTCCTGGATGCCGTTGGTCACCACGTTCAGCCAGAGAATCTGTGCCGGCAACAACAGCAGCGGGATTGTGCCATCATCCAACGCAACACCTGCAAACACGCCGAAGGCCGCGAGCAGGAACGTTCCGAAGATTGCCAACACGACACCCACACTGGTCGAGATAAGAAAGTCGGTCGCCTTGCGGATGTTCGAGAATACCGTGCGGCCCTCCTCCACTGCTGCGTATATCGAGGCAAAGTTGTCATCGGCGAGGACGAGTTCGCTCGCTTCCTTGGCAACGTCAGTTCCGGCCACGCCCATGGCGCATCCGATGTGCGCGCTTTTCAGTGCCGGAGCGTCATTCACACCATCGCCGGTCACCGCGACAACTTCCCCCGTCTCGCGCAGCATGTTCACCACGCGCAGTTTCTGGTCAGGGCTGACACGGGCGAAGACATACGTTGCAGGCAGCTTGTGTTTGAGCTGCTCATCGGAAAGCTCCAGCAACTCAGCGCCGGTCACGGTGCGTGGCGTGCCATCATGCGCATCGCCAGCACGATACAAGCCGATCTTCTCTGCGATCGCCCCTGCAGTGGACGCGTGGTCGCCGGTACACATGATCACACGAATGCCCGCTGCATGGCACTTGCGCACCGCTTCGATCACTTCACCGCGTGGCGGGTCCATCATGCCGACCAAACCGAGAAATGTCAGCCCGCGCGGCTCGGCTCGGCGGGTGGCCTC
>PWVT01000249.1 GCA_003562195.1 Phycisphaeraceae bacterium
AGGCACCGGCGTGGGCAAGAGCTTTGCATACCTGATCCCCGCAATCAAGCAGATCGTCGAACATGAGCAGCGGGTGGTGATTGTGACCAACACGATCAACCTGCAGGAACAGCTCATCGACAAGGACATCCCACTGCTCAACGCGGTGATCCCCGAGGAATTCTCTGCGGTGCTGGTCAAGGGGCGCGGCAACTATCTTTCACTGCGTCGGTTGAAGCTCGCCAGCGAACGGCAGGACAAGCTCTTCGCTGATGATGCCATGCGACAGTCGTTGCATCAGATCGAGGATTGGGCCTACTCCACGCGCGATGGGACGCTCGCGACGTTGCCTCAGTTGCAGCGGCCGGATGTGTGGGATTTCGCCCAGTCCGATTCACATAACTGCATGGGACGAAAGTGTGCGACATACAAAAAGTGCTTCTACCAGACCGCACGTCGGCGAATGGAAAACGGCGACCTGCTCGTGTGCAATCACGCGCTGTTTTTCTCCGACCTGGCCCTTCGCTCGCGGGGGGCGGGGTTCCTGCCACAGTATGACCACGTCATTCTCGATGAAGCCCACGCTGCACCCGAAGTGGCGGGTGATCATTTTGGTGTGAGTTTGTCGGAAGGCCGGGTCAGTCACCTGCTGCGGCTGTTGTATGCGCATCGTAGTGGTGGCGGCTTTTTGGCCTCACTGCATCTGGACGATGTCAAACTGCTCGATGAGACGATCCACCAGGTATTGCGGTGCCACGACGAAGCAGGAAGGTTTTTTTCGCTACTGGAACGTTGGGCGAAGGAGCGTGGTACGGGCAACGGACGAATATCACAGCCGGGCATCGTCGAAAATGAACTGTCGCCAGCAATGACGAAACTCAGCAAGTTGTTAAAGCTGCTCAAGGAACGTGTGAAGGAACACGGCGAGAAAGAGGCGGATGAATACGAGCTGTCAAGCTACGCCCAGCGGGCGGCGGATATCGCAGTTGATGCTGATGCGCTGTTAGGGCAGGAATTGGAGGGGTGTGTGTATTTCCTCGAAGGTGTGGACGGGCCGAGTTCCTCAGGGCGTACGCGGAGCCGCAAGCGGCGGATTGTCCTGCGATGCGTGGCTGTGGAGGTTGGGGCGATTTTGAACGAACAGCTTTTCAGCAAGGACATCGGCATCGTCGTCACGTCTGCGACGTTGGCGACCGGCCAGGAGGACTTCACACACATCGCGGAACGGCTCGGTTGTGAGAGCGCAGAGACGCTGCACCTCGGCAGCCCGTTTGACTATGCCCGGCAGATGAAGGTGATCGTGGATACGTCCATGCCCTCGCCCGATGAGCGAGGGTATGTCGATCAACTCGCACCGCGTATCGAGCGGCATATCCGCGCGACCAACGGCGGCGCCTTCGTCCTGTTCACAAGTTTCGCGATGCTCAACGCGGTGGCTGAGCGACTGCGCGGGGTACTCAGCGACGCTGGGTACCCGGTGCTGACTCAGGGGCTTGACGGACTGCCGGGCCTGTTGCTCAAACGGTTTCGGGAGAACGATCAGTCGGTTTTGTTTGGCACATCGAGCTTCTGGCAGGGGGTGGATGTGCGAGGGCGAGGATTGCGCAATGTCATTATCACACGCTTGCCTTTCGAAGTGCCGGACCTTCCGGTGGTTGAGGCACGCCATGAACGCATCAAGCAGCGTGGCGGCAACCCGTTTATGGCTGATTCAGTCCCCAAGGCGGTGATCCGATTCAAACAGGGCATCGGTCGATTGATCCGGTCCGAGGAGGATGAAGGTCGCATTGTCGTACTGGACCCGAGAATTGTGACCAAACGCTACGGTCGCATGTTCACCGACGCCCTGCCCGAGGGGGTGGAGGTGCGCGAAGCAGAATCAGATTGCCATTGGGGTACGGCTTACGACTACTAACTTCGCCTGCTATGATGCGGCCATGCTTGGCAAAGTATTCAAAGCGTACGACATTCGCGCGACCTATCCCAAACCGCTCAATGAGAAGCTGGCGTGGCAGATCGGCTACGGCGCGGCGCAGTATCTTACTGAGCAGGCCTCCGATGCCGGGTTTGATGACCCGATGATGCGGCACATTGTCGTCGGTCACGACATGCGACAAAGTTCACCCGATCTGGTTGAGGCCCTCAAAGCCGGCATCCGCGACTTTGGTGCACACGTCATTGATGTCGGCATGGTCGATACGTCCTTCATTTACTTTGCCATCAATTATCTTGGATGTTGCGGCGGCATCATGACCACCGCATCGCACAACCCGGCGAGCTACAACGGCTTCAAGATTTCCAAGATCAAGGCCAAGCCAGTGGGCATGACCACCGGCCTTGATGACATTCGCCGCAACGCAGCCATGGCTGACCGTGAAAAGGTGACACCCGCCAATGGTCGCGAGGAATCACGTGATCTTTGGGACGCATACCGTCAGCATGTGCACCGGTTTCTGCATCCAGCGTTACTCGATGGCTCGAAGAAGCTCAACGTCGTTGTTGATGCATCCAACGGCATGGCAGGCACAATGGTGCCCCAACTTTTTGGTGATGTGAAAGGGCTGAAGCTCACGAAGATCAACTTCGACAACTCTACCGGGGAGTTTGTCCACGAGCCCAACCCGCTTGTCGAGGAAAATCTTCAACAGACACGTGAAAAGGTCCGAGAGAAAAAAGCTGATCTGGGCGTGTGCTTTGACGGCGATGCCGACCGGTTGATCGTGGTTGATGAGAATGCAGACATTATCCCGTGTGATCACCTGACCGCGTGGTTGGCGGTGCAAATGCTGAAGGACAGTCCAGGGTCGGCGATTGTGTACGACCTACGTTCAACCAAGGCCCTGGCGGAGATGATTGAGCAGGCTGGTGGTCAACCGGTCAAGTCGCGAGTCGGTCATGTGTTCATGAAGCAGCAGCTTGCTGAGCATGATGCGGTTTTCGGCGGTGAATTGTCCGGCCACTTTTACTATCGGGACAACTTTTATGCCGACTCCGGTGCAATCGCTTTTGCATGTGTGCTGAGCACGTTGGTGGATCAGCGCAAGCCGTTGAGTCAATTGATCGAGCCGTCGCGCACGTATGTTCA
>PWVT01000156.1 GCA_003562195.1 Phycisphaeraceae bacterium
GCATAAAACGCCTCGTTGATCATCGGCATGAGAATGCGGTTGCTGACGAAGCCGGCACGGTCGTTGGCGGGGACCGGCGTCTTGCCCATGCGCTCTGCCAGTGCGAGCGTCGTCGCAGTGGTCTGCTCGGAAGTCTGCAGGGCTTTGATGACCTCGACGAGCTTCATCACCGGCACTGGGTTGAAAAAGTGCATGCCGATCACGCGCGGAGCTGCCACATCAACGCTTGCAGCAATGGACGTGATGGAGATCGAACTGGTATTCGTAGCGAGCACCACGTCATCGCCGTACACCTCCAGCATCTGCCAGAAGAGCGTTTTCTTGATCTCCATATTCTCGCTTGCAGCTTCCACAGCAAAGCCGGCGTCAGCGGTGTCCTTCATATCGGTGTGGTAGCTGATTCGGCCAAGTGCTTCATCAGCGACGGACTGCGTCATGCGCTGCTTCTCGACATTGCGATTGAGCGTCTTGGTGTGATACGCCTTGGCGCGATCAAGCTGCTCTTGGGAAATGTCGATTTGGTACGCCTGCAAGCCCGCGGTTGCGGCGGTCAGCGCAATGCCAGAACCCATGGTCCCTGCCCCGATGACAGCGATGGAGTTGATATCAGCCATGTATGATCCTCTATTGAAGATGATGATGATTGCTACACTAGGAGGCGAATCGCGAACGACCATGATCGTCAATCGCCCGATCTTCGCAAGTCCATAGCAGGCCTTCGCTTTCGATGAACGATTCAAAATTAAATCAGTCCCCCCTTGGCGTGCAGTTCGCCCCCGTGCAGCCGCCCGCCGATGATCGCGAGGTTCGTCAGCGTCATCAGGCGAATCGCCTCAGTTGGAACGAGGCCGCGGCCGACTACACCGCAAACCTCGATGACGCGATCGCTGCGCTTCAGCGCGGCGAGAGCAGCTTGCACCCGATCGAACGGGCGAACATCGGCCATATCCTGCCGACGTGCGAGCGAGCGGTTCACCTTCAGTGCGCATCAGGCCGTGACACCCTGTCGCTTCTCATCGAGGGCGTGAAGAGTGTGGTAGGTGTGGACATCTCTGATTCCCACATCGCCAATGCACGTCGAATGACCGATGCACTTCGGGCAAATGCAAGCTGGCACTGCTGCGATGTGCTTGATACGCCAAGCGAACTGAACGGCACAGCCGATCTCGTATACACCGGACGCGGCGCGTTGTGCTGGCTTCAAGAGCTGCGACAGTGGGCCGCGGTTGTGCATCGGCTGCTCAAGCCGGGCGGAGTTATGCACATTCTTGACGATCACCCAGCTCTTTGGCTGTTTGATCCGGAGTCGTCAGAGTACCGGTATTCTGGACTGGACTACTTCGATCACAGCGAGTTGTCGCGTGGCTGGCCGACATCGTACATCAACAGCATCGATTTGCCTGTGCAAGTGCAGGCGGTGAAGTACGAGCGGGCATGGCCGCTCAGCACCATCTTCACGGCACTGCGCAAGGCGGGTTTGCATGTTGAACATCTGGGCGAGTATCGCGAGGCGTACTGGGATTCACTTCCCAACCTCCGGCCGGAGTTGATCGGTAAGGTGCCGCTGACATTCTCGATGCTGGTGCGAAAGCCGTGACCGCTCAGTCCTGCAAACCGGCCGCCATCAACCGGTGAAAATGGTGCACGCATTGCTCGCGCGTCGGCGAATAGCGGCCGGTGTGGTACAGCCGCGACCGCACGCCACGCTGTACCGCTTCGACGATCTCTTCGTCCTCACGTTCCACCCGATCCAACTCCGCCCCGGCGCCGATCGCCAGTTTGGATTCGTCCCAAACGTAGGCGAGGAACGACACGCGCGTCCGGTCCACCGCCAGCGGCTTGACAATGTTCACCGACAAACCCCACGGATAGAAATTGAACATCATGTTCGGCCACACCCACCAGTAGTACGCCGCCACCTGCTTGCCGTAATCCGGCGATGATTTGGGAAGGTCGAATGTCGGCTCGCCTTTGCCTGCAATGCCAAGTTGCAGGTTGCACCAGTCAAACCCTTCCGTGCTGTATTGTCCGTAGTCGAGCGCGCCGGTGAGGTCAGCATGGACATACGGAATGTGAAAGCCCTCAAGGTAATTGTCGCAGTACAGCGCCCAGTTCGCCTGCACCAGGTAGTCGCGACTGCGTGATGCGTCAAACTGAAACTCATGGAGCGGCAACCACGAAAGGCGCGATTGCATTGGCTCAACAAGTTCTGCAAATGAGATTGATGGGTTGATCGACGCAAACAGAAACGGGCCCCACTGCTCCAGTGGCAATCTGGGGAGATTGTCGCGCTCCGATGGGAAGTCGCACGTCTGTTCAAACTCCGGCATGAATTGAAAGCAACCATCCAATCCGAACCGCCGCCCGTGATATCGACAACGCAGATGCCGCTCACCCGCGCATGGGCCTTCGACCACAATGTTGCTCCGATGCGTGCAGACATTGCTCAGGCAATGCACTGCGTCATCATGGTCGCGAGTGAGGACGATCGGCTCATCCAGACATCCTTCGAGCATCGTCAATGGATGAACTTGGCCGGGCACTTTCACCAGATTTGTATCGCCAAGCCATTGCCACGAGTGTGCAAAGATGCGCTCTCGTTGGGCTTCGTAGATCGCTGGATCACGATAGACATATCCCGGTAAAGTCTCGGCTCGAGTGATGTCAGCATCAACGTGAATCTGCGGTGAACTCATATGAACAGTGTACCGCCTCTGATTCAAGTGCCCTGACTAGTTTCAAGCGCATCAAGGATGATTGTCTGGCGGTATTGGAAGATCCGCTCGACATCGCGATTGACCAGCACGCGATGCAAAAGATGAGCCATCGGCCAGCCGCGGGCGAGGAACTTAACGCGATCTCGCATCAGTGTCTCGTTCTCGCCGTGCGGTTCGAAGGTGTGTTCGTGAATCCATTTTTTGTATGGGCCGCGGGCTTGTTCATCAATGAATCGATGCGGCGGCGACCAGTCCGTAATCAGCGTGCGCCACTTCAACGGAATGCCGCGCACACGAATGCGGTAGTCGATGATCGCCCCGGAGCGCA
>PWVT01000122.1 GCA_003562195.1 Phycisphaeraceae bacterium
GCCCGGCGTACAACTGCCTCACTGCGTGCGCCGCTTCCACGCAGGCCATTGGCGAAGCGTACAGCATCATCCAGCGAGGCGAAGCGGATGTCATGGTCTCCGGCGGCACGCACACCATGCTGCACGTGCTCGGCGTGACCGGCTTCAACCGGCTGACCGCACTGTCCAATCGCAACGACGACCCGACCGGAGCATCGCGGCCGTTCGACCGCACGCGCGATGGGTTTGTCATGGGTGAGGGTTCTGGCATTGTCATCCTTGAAACGCTCGACCACGCAGAGCAGCGCGGCGCGACACCCATCGCGGAGATCATCGGCTACGGCTCATCGGCTGACGCGTTTCGCATCACCGACATTCAACCCGACGGCCGCGGCGCTGCAGCAGCAATGCACGATGCGCTCAACCAGGCGGGTATCGACCCGCATGGGATTGATGAGGCCGGCAAGCCGCCGATTCATTACATCTCCGCGCACGGCACCGGCACGAAAGAAAACGACTCAATCGAAACACGAGCCGTCAAGCTCGTGTTTGGCGACAACGCGCCGCAGATTCCCATGAGTTCCATCAAGTCGATGATGGGGCATCTCATCGCCGCAGCCGGGGCGGTGGAACTGATCACCTGCGTGCAGGCGATCCGCCACCAGACGCTCCCGCCGACGATCAACCTGCACAACCCCGATCCCGATCTGGATCTGGATTACGTGCCCAACGAAGCGCGGCACACGCGCGTGGATACCTGCCTGTCCAATTCCTTTGGTTTCGGCGGTCAGAACGACACGTTGATCGTGCGAAAGATGTGACATCCGCAACGATGGCTTGATGGTCTCATCACTACTCCTGCCCGGCACGGCGAACCTGCATACCGCCGCCGTCTCCGCCGTCCCCGCCGTGTCTGGCGGCTTCGCCATGACCGTTGATCCCCGCTCCGCCGCGCCCCGGTGAACCGCCGCGCAATTGCGCACCAGCATTTTGAACTGAAATCACGTCATTGAGAAGAATCGATCCACCGTTGCCGCCATTTCCCGCCGGCCCGGCATTGCCGCCGCCACCGGCAGCGAGCGTCGAGCTAGCGAGATCGATGTATGGAGCGTTCAGAATGACGTTGCCACCATCCTGTCCACTTTCGAGAACGCCATCCCGGCTCTCGCCATCGCCGGCTCGTACGGTGCCATGAATCGCGATTGACGATCCCGTGATCGTAATGGTCGCGCCGTTGCGGCCAAGAAGTTCACCGTGAATCACCACATCCTCCTCTGCGATGATGTGAACATCTTCCTCGACAACTATGCGTTCACCTTCAGCGATGACGAAGCGGGCTGTATGAACCTCCCCTGCCAGCACTTCTTCCGCTGTCGCTGTTACCCCCGTCGGTGTCGCGCAAGAGCCGAGCAGTCCGCCCGCCGCCAACACAACGCTGATGAAACCAGCACGTAACCAAGACTGTCCGTTCTTCATGGTGGACTCCTCTTTGATTGAGATTCTTCACCGCACGAGAATTTCATAGGTGAAGGTACCGTCATCGCGGTCGCGCGTCCATTGCACCGAGATGCCGCGCGGCCGCAGGTGCTGCGTGGCAATCGTCGGCGGCGTCGGGTGCTGCTCTTCGAGCATCTGTTCTCGGCGGCTTGGGCGGCGCAGACGCGGCGGGACGACGTCGAACACCGGCTGCTGCCGCGCGAGATCATCTTTGGGAATCACGTACAGCTCATCATCGTCTGCCTCAAGCACGGTCACCATGCCGTGCGTCGAGAACGTGTATGTGAATTCAATCTCGCGCAGCGCTTCGCGCAGATCGCTGAGCGAACCCGGCGACTGTCCGCGGCGGCTGAGTTCCAGTGCGCCTTCAGCAAGAAACTCGATGCGCTGCATGGCTGTCAAGAACGAACTCGGCCGCGCTTCGCGCGCGTACGCCAGCCAACGCTGCTCGAACGCTTCAACGTCGTCGGTTTCAAATGCTCGCATGAACGCTTGTTCAGAGGTGACTCCTTCATTGAGCAGCCAGAGGTACTGTTCAAACGCTGGGCGGTATCGGCCGTTTTCGCCATAGATGAGAAATTGCACCATCGACCATGCCTGATCGTATTGCACGCGCCCGCGGCCGGCGGCCATGGCCGCTCGCCACTGTTCGCTGGAGACATTGACCATATCGCGAAACGGAACATGGCTGCCATCCTCGATCGATTCACGCACGCGCTCAAGCGTTCGTTCGCTGGTTTGTCCGATGATCAGATCCCGCCCGACCAAAACTGCTTCACCAAAGAACTCCGCCAATCCTTCATTGACCCAAATCGGAAGATTCCCGCCGAATCGGCTGAACGCGAATTGATGAAATGCCTCGTGTTGTAAAACGTTGAGTACGCGCTGTCGCGGGAGGTTCTCGGTCCAGATGGCTAAGGCCGACTCATCACCTCGGACAAAGAAAACGCCTCCGGTGAATCGCGCATCAACGCTATACCGCTCCATCAATGTGGCCAGGTAATCATCTCTTTCCTGAAAGATCAACACATTCAACCGCTCTGGTTGCCGCTGAGGCAGCCGGCCGAGTCGTGCTGCCATGGCGTCGTACATGAAGTTCAAATGACGCGCCAGTTCGCGAATGTCATCGGGAGGCAGGTCGGTCTTGATCCAGTACTGTCCCGCATCCCCCTCACGCGCACGGTCCCACCATGTTGCCTCTTCTGCAAGAGCAGACGAGGCGCTGACAAAAATATTGATGATGAGAGCCGAGTAATGAAACGCGATGAAAATGGGCGACGTGATGCGCATCACGTCGCCCATTGTATGTTGCTGTGGATTCTCAACAAGAACTCAAGCGTGCACTTCCAGCAGATCACGTACACCGACATAGTGGCGGCTGACAAAGTCCCAATTGATGACCTTCATGAACGCATCTATATACTCGCCTCGGCGGTTCTGGTACTTCAAGTAGTAGGCGTGTTCCCACACGTCAATGGGAAGGAGCGGGACGGCTCCTGGCAACAGAAAGTCCTGATGCTTTTCTGCGATGTGAATCACGAGCTGCGCGCTGGTGGGCTCGTACGAAAGTATCGCCCAGCCGGAACCCTGCACCTGGCCAGCCGCTGCCTTGTAATGGGCAGTGAACTTGTCGAACGATCCGAAATCTACCTTGATTTTCTCGGCCAACTCACCATCGGGCTTGCCACCACCGCTTGGGCTCATTGTGTTCCAGAACAGCACGTGAAGAAAATGCCCAGCCCCGTTAAACGCGAGATCGCGGGTAATGGCTCGCACCTGATCGGAATCACGGTCGCCCTCGCGCACCTCCTTGAGTTGCTGAAGAGCCGTGTTCAAACCACGGACATACGAAGCGTGATGGACGCTGTGGTGCAGCCGCATGGTTTCCGCATCAATGTGTGGCTCCAGATCATCGTACCGGTACGGGAGGGGCGGAAGAACGTAGCGCCCATCGCTCGGATCCCAGCCGACCATTTCCGGCGACATCTTGGGGTCGCCATTGCGGTTACCATGGTGGTCTACTGCAAAAGCCGTACTCAACCCACCGAGCGATGCAGCACCCAGCCCGAGAGATGCCAGAGCGGTACGTCGTGGGATTGCCGAACCGGCACTTGTTGTCTGTGATTGAGTCATGGGTCTCTCCTTAATGTTGATGCGGGACAACCGTCTGAACGTGATACTGTATGCAACGCTGGCTGAAAAAGTCAGTGCACACCAAAGCTGACCTCAAACTGCATTCGCGCGTTGTACCGCGCATTGAATTGAACCCACCACGATTGCTGCCATGACGACTCCGTTTCTCGATGAACTTGCCTGGCGCGGCCTGCTGCACCAGACCACCGCCGAACAACCCCTGCACACGCATCTCGCGCAGGGCGGGTGCGTCGGCTACTGCGGCTTTGACCCGACAAGTAACAGTCTCACCATCGGCAACTTCATCGCCATCAAACTGCTCATGCACTGGCAACGCGCCGGACACAAGCCCATCGTTCTCATGGGCGGAGGCACCGGCCTCATTGGCGATCCCTCCGGCAAGGATGAAGAACGCCAACTGCAAACACCAGAACAAGTCGAAGCCAACATTGCCGGCCAGCGGCGCATCTTCGAGAAACTTCTCGACTTCGATCCAGCAAACCCAAACGCAGCCATCATCGTCAACAACTACGACTGGCTGAAGAACCTTGGCTACATCGAGGTCTTGCGCGATGTCGGCAAGCATTTTTCCGTCAATGCCATGATCCAGCGCGACTCGGTCAAGCGACGCCTGGAAGACCGCGAGCACGGTATCAGCTACACCGAGTTCAGTTACATGATCCTCCAGGCGTATGACTTCCTGCACCTGAACCGCGAGTTGAACTGCACCGTGCAGGTCGCGGGCTCGGATCAGTTCGGCAACATCGTCTCCGGCATCGACCTCATCCGCCGCGAATCAACCAGCACAACACATGCCTACGGCATCACCGCTCCACTTGTCACCGCTGCAGACGGCAAGAAGATCGGTAAGACCGAAAAGGGTGCCGTCTGGCTCACCGCCGACCGCACCAGTCCCTATGCGTTCTACCAATACTGGATCAATGTCAGCGACGCCGACGCTGTGCCGTTTCTCAAGTGGTTCACCCTGCTTGATCAGCCGCAGATCGACGCGCTTGCGTCACAACATGAACAAGCCCCGCATCAACGCCATGCCCAGCGTGCGCTCGCCCGCGAGATGACCACCCTGCTGCACGGCGAGGAGCAACTGCGACATGTCGAGGCCGCCACCGAAGCGCTGTTCAGCGGCGATGTACGACAGCTTGATCAATCCATGCTCGCGGAAGTCTTCGCCGACGTGCCGCACTCTGTTCATGACAAGACGAAACTGGAAGACGACGGCCTGCCGCTTGTCGAGCTTCTGCCGGAAACATCGCTGGCCAAATCCAAACGCGAAGCACGCGAGTTTCTCTCCAGCGGAGCGATTTCAATCAACGGCGAGAAGGTTGCGCTTGACCAAGCACTCCGCACAAGTGATCTTTTGCATAACAGGACGATCCTGATCAAACGAGGCAAGAAACACTGGCACGCCACACTGTGGGAATGACGCAGCGGGGCAACAACTTCGGAGGAAAGCGCAATGAACCATCGACACATCGCATGGCTGGCAATCGCGGCTTTGTTTTTGTTGGTGTCGCACCCGCGTGTACACGGCCAGGGCACATCCGAGCAATTGCCGGAACCGATCACCATTGCCGAGGCATCGCGCTACTACGAACACCTGCAACTGAGCGAGCAGCAGCGACGCGCCGCTGACCGAATGTTCGGTGACTACCGCGAACGCTTCTCGGAGCTGCGCGACGGCCCGATGGAACATGTGCTGGAACTAGACGCCAGCGAGCGGGCACAGCGACTGCCGGGAATCATGCGGCAGGTTAGTGAACTCGATGACAGCTTTGTTCTCGAACTCGAGGCGATACTCTCCGCCGATCAAATCGAATTGCTCGACGATGTGCGGCGCATGCGCGACCGCGAGCGGTACCGATCGCTTCGCAACTTTCGCTTGCACTCAGCGTATTCGTTTGTTGACCTGCGAAAAGCGCTTGACAACGTCGACCTCACTGCTGAGCAGCGTGAACGTATCCATCCGCTGCTGCGCGAACACGAGCAGCGGATGTTGCCGTTGTACCGAACGTTCTTTCAACATTCAATAAATCTTTCCGGAGGCGATGAAGCTGCAGGCAATGAGATTATCGAATCTGGCACGCGCATACGCGCGATGATCCTCCGCAAGTTCTACGAGTTGGAGCAACTGCTCGAACCACGACAGGCCGATGAGTTCCGCTGGCAATTCATCCTGCAGGGATATATCCGCACGAGTCCCGCAGCGCGGCTCGGTGTGGAGGCCCAGTACGCCGCTGCATTGGAACTGGAGCACATCACCGAAACTCAGCGCGAGGCAATCAAGGCCGCATGGCAGACGGTGCGGCAGCGGCGAGAGGCGATTCATCGACATACCATGGAAGTCCTGGACGAACACGGTCGCGTCGCGACGGATTGGGCCGAGGCATTCGGGCCTGTGCAGGAAATGCAAGCTGAGATGCGCGAGCAAGTAAGGGAACTCAATACCCAGGCGCTCACACAGCTTCACGGCATGTTCGACGAACAGACTGTCGAGCAACTCAAGGCCGTGCCTGCGCGCACGGCGATTTCGAACACGATGCATAGCGGGGCCGCCTCCCACGGGCTTGTATTTTCTTTCGTGCAGATTCTCCCGGATCAACCCAGACGTCGAGCATCCGCGATGCGTGGTGACGCGTTCATTCCGTTGCCGCTCAGCGAAGCGGATGTGCAATATTTCACTGCACTACTTGATCTGGATACAAGTCTTGCATCCCTGCTCGAGGAACTGCATGACCAGTACATGGACATGTTTGACGAGCATGTTCAGCCGTTGATTGACGAAGCCGCCAGTGTGCGCGTGCGCGGCGGCATGCGGCTTTCTGATGATGATGAGCCAAATGAAGCAGCCCGGGCCTACGCTGAAGAGCAACTGGAACAGATTGAACGAAAGTTTCGCGCACGAGACGCGGCACGTCATGCAGTGGCTGATCTGGATGCCAGATATCTCCGTGATATCGCGTCCGTCTTGCCCGCCGATTCGTTCAGTGAAGTCGACATGGAACGCGCACACTTAGCAGCACAACGGCGCGTCTACGAACGAGGCGCACCTATGGGATTTGGTGGTTGGCCCAACCGCGCTGCTGCGGTCAATCTGTCGCGCATGGTCATAGAGATCGTTGATCCCGATGAACGCGAGTCGCTGCAGAAACTGCTGCTGGAATATGACCGTGACTATCTCATCGCTGCCCGTCAGCGATTCAAGGCACTGATGCAACGTAACAGGGCTGGCGAAGCTGGAATGCTCGAAGTCGATATCGGCAAGCGCACGCATCGGGAACGACACGATGAATACTTGAAAATTCAGGATGACGTCCGCAGAACCCACCGTGAAGTTGCGAAGGTCAATCAGCGATACCTTGCCAAGCTGCTTGATAGACTGCCGGACGATACCGCGGCCTACCTCAATCACGCATTCAATCAGACCGCTTATCCCCTTGTCTTTGATGATCCGCTAAACGTCATTAACCCGCTGATCGCTGCATTTGAATTGGATGACCTGACCAGCGAGCAGCGCAGCGAACTTGGCGAGATCGCAGCGGAGTATCGGCCGATGTATCACGATCTGACACAACGCATGATCAATCTCACCGCTGCGCATTATGGTGATGTGCCAGCGAGAATGACCATCGGTGATGCTGAGCAAAATCGAATCAATCAGCGATTTGCGAATGAAATGGAGCGGTTGCAATTTAAGCGCGATGAAGCCACGCGCAAGGCGACCCAGCGCTTGCGCCATGTGTTGAATGAAGAGCAAGCCCGCCGCATCGGCGGACTGCCTGACCCGGAGTGACCGATGGGAACACGGGTTTCTTCATTGGCATGACGCGCCATCCGCAGCGCGGTAAGCTATCTGCCCTGAAAGGTAACTCGTGACCGATTCCATCCCACTCAGCCACCCTGATATCACTGACGCGGAGATCCGAGCCGTCGTCGCTACGCTCAAGAGTGGCCGGCTCAGTATCGGGCCGCAGCTTGAAGAGTTCGAGCGGCTCGTCGCCAAACGTGCCGGCAGAGCCCACGGCATCGGCGTCAACTCAGGCACCTCGGGCCTGCACCTGGGGCTGCTCGCACTGGGTGTGCGGCCGGGCGATGAAGTCATCACCCCGGCGTTCAGCTTTGTTGCATCTGCCAACTGCATTGAATATGTCGGCGCGAAACCCGTGTTTGTTGATTGCGACCCACGCACGCTCAACATGCGCGCCGAAGATGTCGAAGCAGCCATCACTGATCGGACTCGCGCGATCGTCGGTGTGGAGGTCTTCGGTAATCCCACCGGCATGATGGAACTCGCCAAAATTTCCACCAAGCACGAGATCCCGATGCTTGAAGATGCGTGCGAGGGCTTGGGAGGGCGCCAGGGAAATGAACGCATTGGCCGCTTCGGCCGCGTGGCCGTATTCGGGTTTTATCCAAACAAGCAGATTACGACCGGTGAGGGTGGCATGATTGTCACCGATGATGACCGTGTAGCCGCGCTGTGCCGCTCACTACGGAATCAAGGCCGCGCCGCGCCTGGCGATACCGAAAGTGACGAGGCAGGCGCAGAGCTTGGATCATGGCTCATGCATCAACGACTGGGCTACAACTACCGCATGTCCGAGCTGAACGCGGCACTTGGCGTGGTGCAGATGAAGCGGCTGGACAAACTCATTGAGGCGCGCCAGAGCGTTGCGCAACAGTACATGCGGCGATTGATGGGGAATCCACACATCATCCTTCCGACGATTGATGCCGATGTCTTCATGAGCTGGTTTGTGTACGTCATTCGCCTTTCGGATCGTTTCACGGCTGAAGATCGTGATTGGATCATTGATGGCCTGCGACGGCATGATGTTGGCGCGAGCAATTACTTCCCACCGATTCCGTTGCAGCTGCATTACCGACTGAAATATGGGTATGACATTGGTGATTTTCCGGTGGCTGAATCCGTTGGCCAACGCACGATCGCACTGCCATTTTTCCCGACGATCACCGAACGCGAGATTGACCTGGTCTGCCAGACACTTGAAGTCATGCTCAAACGCCTGACTTTTGCACGTGACTGAGGTCGTGGTGAGTGTGCCCGTTGCTATTTGAATTCATCATCAAGCGGGTCACGTGACATTGGCTGCGGCAATTTCGTTTCGCCGCTGCTGAGCCGATGATGATCACTGGGGATGGTGATGACGAAGGTCGTACCTGCGGTGTCTCCGGAGCAGTCGAGCTTGATCCGACCTCCGTGTTCTTCCACGATCTTCCGCGTCACTGCCAAGCCCAGGCCGGTGCCACGCTGACCCTTGCTGGAACTGAATGGCTGAAACAATCGCTCGCGCCACTGCGGCGCGATTCCTGGCCCATTGTCGGTAATGCGAATCCCAGCCATGGCTGGACGTGTCTGAAATCGCGTCGTTACTGCCACAACCCCCTTGCGCGGTGGCACTGCCTCGATGGCGTTCGTCAGTACGTTCATCAAGGCCTGATGCATGGCGCTGGTGTCCAACGGAATCGGAGGCATATCGTCAGCAAGATCAAGGATCAATCCAATCTCCTTGCGATCACACTGCGGCTGCAACAGTTGCGCAACTTCCTCAATCAACGCATGCACCGATGTCAGCTCTATATCCAAACTGCGCTGCTTTGAATAGGCGAGCATGTTCAGTGTCAGCGCGAAGATGCGGTCGAGATTTCGCGAGAGGATCGGCCACCCTTCCCCTGCAAGCTTCAGGTCGCCACGTTTGAGCGCCAGCTCGACAGCATCCGCCCCACCGCGCAACCCCTGCAGAATGTTTTTGATCGAATGGCTTAACGAAGCGACAGTTTCACCCATCGCTGCCAACCGTTCACTTTGCATCTTCTCTGCAATGAGTTCCGAGCTTAACAAAGCCAGCCCGGTATGGCGACCGACCGCATTAAGCAACTGCAATTGCGGCTCTGTAAAGGTGAAGTTGGCCAGCGATGAATCGATGTGCAGAACACCGAAGATACGATCCGCAGTACGTATGGGCACGCAAATGGCGGAGCGAATGCCGTAATCCTGCACGGAGTCGCCGGAGCGGAATCGCGTATCGTTCATCGCGTTGGTCGACAGGATGCCGGTCCCTTGTTCGAGCGTATGCTGGACGATCGTCCGACTCACGGGGATCCGTCCTTCATCAACCGTCTTTGGCTTGACCTTGTATCGCACGACGACCGGCTCAGGCCTGCCCGTCGCTGAATCTTGCAGCAGGATGAACCCACGATCGGGCTGAAACTCGCCAAAAACAAGGTCCATGACTTTCCCGAGCAGTTCATCACGATCAAACGCTGCAGCGGTCAGAGCGGTCAGCTCATAAATGACGCGCAGGTGATTGCTCGCTGCTACCAGTGGATCGGGCGAGGCGAGCACCATGGACTCTTCATTGGGATCGATTCTCCCTTCTACGGTCACATCGAATGCTTCCGGGTCGACAAGCTGGACATGCTGCGACTTTCGCGGGTCCTCCTTGAGTGCGAATACCAGTAACGTGGAGCCACAGCGGATCTGATCCCCAGGTGACAATTGCACACGGCCGCTCAGCCGTTGGCCGTTGACGAACGTTCCGTTGGCAGACTCCAAGTCACGCAGATGCCACCGGCCGTCATCGGGGGTCAGTTCTGCATGACGCCGCGAAACCGTGGTATCGCTGATCGGCAGCGCTTCTGAGGAGCGTCCGATGAGCTGCGGCTCATGCGAGGGCAGCTCGAACTTCATCCCGCGATCGGGGCCTTGGAGAACCTGAAGTACCAGCACGCGGGAATGTTAGGGCGAAACCATTCCACTTGCTGTAAAGGCCCCCGGCTCTTCGAGCCGGGGCACCCTCTCCACCATTGAGCGACTACTCGGCCTTGAGGCCCTGTCGTTCGCTTTCATGAAAAGCCGCCTCGGTTGCGGCTTCGACGGCTTCCTCGGCGACCTTGGCGCCGCGTTGGTACATTTCCTGACCCATCTCCTTGCCGCGCTGCATGGCGTGCTCGGCCTGCTCGCCCATCATCTGCTCCTCACGCCGCGTGCCGGGGATCAAGAGCCCGGCCAACAGACCCAGCGCCAGCGCGCCGATGCCCACCGTGATCGGTCGCTCCTCGATGAACTCGCGCGTCTGCTGCATGCCATGACGCATCTGATCGCCCATGTGCGAGACCCCTTCGCGCATGCGGTGACCGGCCTGGGACACCTTCTCGCCCATCTGACCAGCTTGTTCGCGCATCTGGTGTCCCGCCTGGGACATCTTCTCACCGACCTTTGATCCCACCTCACGCGCCCCTTCGCCGGCCCGTTTCATCATGCCCGGTTCATCGCTTGATGAACCGCTGTGCTCGGCTTGTTCGAAAGGCAATCGCCCCTGTCCGAGATGTTCTCCGGATTGGTAGTACGGCCGCCCGGTTTGTGCATGTACGTATGAACCGCTGTGCATGGTTGGCTCCTGCTGATAAATCAGGCGATGTCGTGGACGCCCGCGGCGCGTGGCTGTTTCATAGATCAACGTTGTCACAGCTGTGGTGAGCAGCACCGCAGGTACTGGATGGTCGCGGACCATTGCAAGCGTTTTGCGACCAACCTTCTTCGCCGTCGATGCTGCCTGTGAACCATCGCCAGACGATTTTTTCGATTTTGACTTGCTCCGGAACAATCCCACAAGATCGTTCCACAACTCCCGCGGATGAATGCGCTGCTGCAACGCGTCGATGGTCTTGTCCATCTCCGCGCGAGTGCGGCGAATGTCTGCTTCAATCTCCTCAGGGCTGGTGTCCTCATACTCGGGTTTGTCGCGATCCTCGTCCTCATTCTCGTTTCGGTATTCAAAATCCTGATCGCGTTCGCCACCGCTCTGCGCGTGTTCGGGATGCCTGCCTTGGTTCATCGGGTCTTTTGTTCGAGCCATTGCTTGTCCTCCCGGAGTGTGCGGTGGGTGCGTTTGGGCACCACCGA
>PWVT01000217.1 GCA_003562195.1 Phycisphaeraceae bacterium
CCTCACACGGCACAGGCGGCTCTTCTCCCGGATCGCAATCGGGGTCTTCGGGGTCACACGGCTCGCACGGCCACTCCTCTACGAATCCCGAGATCGTCTGGTAAGGGTCGGTTATCGAACTGTTCAATGTACGGCCTCCCCATTCAAACGTAATCTCGCCACTTGAATGCCCCACACCAAATACATCGATGAATGACGGGCACGCTTCCAGAGGAGCGTCACTAAAGTCTGCTGCGAAAATTACAACATAGTTGCACGGCTCTTTTTTCGCGAACACTGAATCTGATTGAAAGTCACGGCTGCCGGGCAGGAACGCGCCCTTGATGTCGATCGCCTCCCGATTGACCCATCGCCCATCCGAATCGCCAACCATCATCCGCACGGAACTCAGAAGAATGTCTTCATGATTAAAATCGGCCCCGGCGATCAGGACCGTCACTTCCATTGATTCAACATCGCCATTGTTGTCAAGCACGCAATGCGTGTCCTTCACCACCACGGCCGCAGTGTGGCTCGGCCGCTGGCGGATCTCGAAAACAATCGTCTCGGCCGTTGCGTTGCCTGTCGAGTCAACAGCATTGATGGACAGAACATGCAGCCCAGTCCCGACGATAGGCATTCCGGCCTGGTACGGTTCGCCGTTGAGGGTGTATTCCGCCTCGGGTACTTCGCATGGATCGAAGATATCGATCATGGGAAGTACGGCCGCATCGGCGGGGTAACGAAGCACACCACCGAAACTCACGTGCGGGTCGGCTGCGGATGCCAGATCGACATGCAGTTGCGGTGGATTGACGTCGATCAGATCGATCAGCATGCGCGTTGAGAACTCGTCATTGCCGTTGCAGGTATAACGAAGTTCGACGATGACGGTCTGTGGACAGGAAACGACTGTTCCGGGTGCCGGAATCTGCTCAACGACCCAGCAGTCTTGTGCGTTACGTCGCACTGTTTGGTCAATGAACGATGGAAGCACATACTCGCCAAATTCGTCGAGAGCTTCATGCATTTCCGAGGGCACTTCTGTGAGTTCGTACACCGTGCCATAATCATCAACGCCTTCGGCAACGGCATAGTCGTCGATTTCATCGGCTGACGCGAGCCCTGTTAAACACACACACACACACACATAGAGAGTAAACGTGCCGATCGGTTGGTCATTGCAGTACGATTCATTGGGATATCTCCCGATTACCGCAGGCGACAGTCACCTGCATGCCAAAGCGAAAATGTGAGTAGCCGCTGCCCGAACCGCAGTCGCCCCCACGTGAATAAGACTCGTTGAAGTGCTGGTGAGGCAACAGTTGCCAGCCGATTGCCGGGTTGCCATTGGGTTGTGATGATCTCACCTTGCCGCATTTGCCTCTCCCGGTGGCCTGCCCGCTGAGCCCACCATTTTCTGCAGACTAATTGGGTGCAGTTCTGGTGTCAACATCAATTGTGGAATTTCGTGGCGAATTGACGCACGGCACATTAGAGCCGCGCCTGTAGGGAAGCGACGACGGCGAGCGCAGCGAGGCGTGGGGCACGATCCACCTGTATTTGTGCAATCACAGCGTGACGCGATGGGCTTCGCGCTCGCTTACGGTCGCGGCTCTGCTTGGTCGGCACTCGTGCTATGGGCTCTGGGAATCGGATGCTCTGCTGGTTGAGCTACTGAGCCGGGCGCAGCTTACACACAGCGGACCAGGTGTTCGCGGGGGATGTTCAGTTGTTTGATCACGGGTGCGATGTCATGGAGGTATCGTTGTGCATCGGTGAAGTAGCCGGCGGTGGGTTTCAGCTCGGGCAGATGTTGTGCGAAGAACCGATTCATCCGCAGCATGAACAGTTCGCGTGTGTATTTGGCGGTCATGGATGCCAGCGCCACCGGCAGGTGCGAGCGTTCCGCTTCCGGCATGAACGTCACCGTCAATTGTGAGGCGTTGCGAGCCAGCCGATATCGGCACATGCGTTCATCCTCAGCAAGAATCTGCAGGTGCGCATCCGGCCAGGCGAACTGGAGTTCTTCGCGATAGTGGGTGCGTCCGCCGTGACGGTCGATGATGATGCGAGGATGCTCGCGCGGCCAGCGTCGCCAGACCATATCAACCATCCTCAACGCAGCAGCCATGTTCACCGCGGCCTTGTTGTTGGTCTGTGCAATTTCTGCGTTGAACTCCGTTGCATCAATCGCTTCACAGCGAATCAGCTCGCATTGCACGCCCGCCTGTTTCATCGTCCGATGCAGTCGGCTGGCGGCGACGCGCAGTTCATCTGCGTGCTGGCCGAGCGGCAGGGCGGTTGCTGAGGCGTACCAGTCGCGGTTGTTGGCTGCGACACCCAGCGCACGAAAGAGAGCGTCATCTGATTCAGCGAGTTCATCGCACGCGCTGAACGCCAGCACGCCTCGTTCGAGATGCTTGAGCGGATGGGTGGCCGTGCTGGAGTTCGCGCCTTTGAGGTTTTTGGAATCATCCACAGCGATGCGTTTGCGTTTGTCGGTCCGCTTGCGGCACACAGCGGAGCTGAGCAGCTTCCACAGGTTCGGCGCACCGGCTGCGGGGTCGTGATCCGCAATGGAAAAGACCGTGCATCCAACGCACAGCGGCCCCAGCGTGGGGCCGTAGCCGGCTTCGTCGATGCCTGCGTAAATGAGCATGCACGACAGAGTCTAACATCGCGCTAGAATGTCGGCCTATGCCCGGCCAGAAGCCCAAAGTACTCGTCGCCATGTCCGGCGGTGTCGATAGCTCCGTTGCAGCTGCGCTGCTGCAGCGCGAGGGATATGACGTGGTGGGGGTGTTTATGCGGCTTGGCTCGCCGGGGGAGTCGTTTGATGAACTGGAGGAGTTCAACGACGACGCAGCCGGGCAGACGTGCGACCCGAAGAAAATCCGTATCGGCAAACAGGGCTGCTGCTCGATCAATGATGCAGCGGACGCTCGGTTGGTCGCGGCGAAGCTGGGTGTGCCGTTTTACGTGTGCAACTTCAAGAAGGATTTTGGTCGGATCATTGATTACTTCGTCGGTGAGTACAAC
>PWVT01000255.1 GCA_003562195.1 Phycisphaeraceae bacterium
CGCAACCAGGCGTCATTGCACGGTGCGGTGCTCAACGCGGTGCGCGGTGCGCTGCGCCAGGCGGACCTCACGCCGAAGTTCGACATGCAGCGTTCCAACAGCAAGGACTGGCCGACGATGGCGGTGCCATCTCCGCCCACACCCGAATTCGGCAGTGGCAAGACCGCGGACTCGAACGATGGCGCGACCAGACCGAGCTTTTCCGATTACTTTCGCAAGCTCGATACGGTGCAGAAGGGATTCATCTACAGCGAGGTCAAACAGGCACTGGCCGCCGAAGCGCCGGAGATGCTCGACGAAACGGATGTTCCACGCAAGCACGAATCCAACGACGACCCCGGCGAACTGCCGCGCGTACGCAATGTCGCTGGCGTGATGCAGATTCATTCAAGCTATCTGGTGACGCAGGATGAACAGGGCATGATCATCATCGACCAACACGCACTGCACGAACGCGTCATGTTCGAAAAGCTCCTTGAGCGCATCGGCAAGGCGAACCTCGAATCACAGCGCATGCTGATGCCTGTCACGGTGTCGGTTGATCGCGATCAGGTCGAATTGCTTGATGAGCTCAAGCCGCTTTTGGAACGCATCGGCATTGAAGCTGAACCAATGGGGCCAACGAGCATTGCCGTGCATGCATTCACCTCGCTGCTGTTTGAACGCAATGTTGACCCCGCGATGTTCATGGCAGAGCTGCTGAACAAAGCACAGAACGAGGGCCTGACCGCCGATTCCGAGGCGGCGCTGCATGAAACGCTGGACATGATGGCGTGCAAGGCCGCGATCAAAGCAGGCGATCGCCTGTCGCCGGACGAACTGGCTGAACTGCTCAAGTACCGTGAAAAGGTGGAGCGCTCCAGCAACTGCCCGCACGGCCGGCCGACCTCGCTCCGTTTGAGCTTGCGCGATCTGGAAAAACAATTCGGGCGTACGTAAGCAGTCACGGGAGGGCACACATGACCGGAAATCGCACCACTTCGTGTTCCCGCGCTGCGGCGCGTTCACTCGCACAAGTCATCACCATCACACATGGTTTCCACGAACTGCGACTCACGCAGCACACGATGGGCCTGCCAGCGTTCGCATTCCCGCTGCACCGCGCGCATAAACGCTGCTTCGTCATCATGATCCGGCAGGTCATCGCTCGCGCGGCGATTGTCGTGAAACACATTGTCACGAATCACAAAGTGCTCCGGCTGACTGCTGATCGCCAGTGCGCACTGAGCGCAGAAGTATTCGGGCGAGTCGTAGGCCGAGTTCTGTGCTGCTTGCATGATCAAGTTGCTGCGCAGCTCGCCCGCGTCCTCACGTTCGGTCGTGGCTGCAATAGACACACCGCACGCACCGGTCTTGTAAATCACGTTGCTGCGAATGTCGCCGCGTGGCTCACCATCACCCGCGCCCCACAACGCGATGCCCCACGTGAGGATGTCCTCGATGACGTTGCCTTCAACGATGGCCTGGGCATCGACGAAGATGCCGATGCCCTTCCAGTAACGGGTCACGAGATTGTTGCGAACGGTGGCCTGGGCGTTCCACGTGATGCCGATTCCCACGCCGCGCCCGCCGCCGATGGTTTCACCGGTCGCGCTGTCCACGCCGTCAATCAGGTTGTCGGCGATCTCCGCTTTGGCATCCCGGTACAGCGCGATGCCGTCCCACGAGTTGCGGATGATGCGGTTGCTGCCGATGCGCATATCGCTTCCTTCACGGCCGACGATGCCGGCAATTCCTGCAACGGTTTCGCGGACGACTTGCGGGTGCCCGAGGTTGTCGCGAATCTCGCTGCTGGCGATATGCACTTCACTGTTGCGCACGACGATGGCGCCGTCGGTTGCGTTGCTGTCACTGGATCGCTGTCCACCGGTAACGGTGATCCGCGTCAGCACCGCGAGCGTGCAATCTTCGATCAGAATCCCGTAGCCGGCATTGGTGATTATCTTGGCCTCGCCCGTGCGCGGCCCTTCGATGACGACCATATCCGCGCCGCGGATGTGCAAGCCCGTACTGGTTTCAACGCGCGTGTCCGGGTCGGGGCAGTTGCCGCACATCGGATCGGTGTACGGCACTGGCGTGAGATCGTACTCCCCTGCCGTCAATCGCACATGAAGCGATGTCACCGGTTTGGAAAACGCTCGCTGAAGTTCCTCAGCCGTAGAAATGTCGAGCGTCGTCGGCGGCTCAGCGCGTGTAGTGCTGACAGACCACATGACAATCATCAGGGCCAGGGCGGTTCGGCTTGTCATTGTTCATCCTCTCAATCGGCCTTGCCTGGCAGCTCACGCGTTGCGGGATCATCGACATCAAAGTTCGTCCGTCCTGTACGAAGCATGGCTCGGACATACGGCAGGCACAAACCGCACCCGCTGCCGCAACCGAAGTTTCGCCGCAGTTCATCTTCACCGCAATCATGCTTCTCGGCAAATGCCTTGAGCTGTGCGAAGGTCACCTCATGGCATATGCATCGGTCAACAGTCATTGGGTCATTCCGCTCACACATGAGTTGCCGAACTCTCGTTGCGTCGCATCAGCCAAGCCAGCTCGCGAGACCGTTGATGACGTGGCTTGTCGTGCATCGCTGCCGCTTATGGACGATACGCACTTGCATCATCGGACAGAAATCCGTTGTTCGGCCAACCCATCTGCTGCAACAGCGCATCAGTCGCCAGTTCGCCCTTGCGCGGCTGCTCGACGGAACCGATCCGTCCATCGGCGTAGGCGACAAATGTACTGCCCTGATAGCGAAACGCCTGGGCGCCTGCATATATGGTTTGCAGCGCGAGGTTCTGCATCTCGCTGTGCTGGTGATGCCGAGGCGAACGCATGTACTTGTTGGTGCCGGTCGCTGTCCCGCCCAGCCCGAACATCGCGGTCATCGCCGGGCGGCGGATCTGCCCCGGTGCTGCGCCATCCTTGATATTCCCTTGTGGGTTGGTGGAGAATTGTTCTTCGCCACCGAGGTATGTGGAGTAATTGAACCCCGTGTACGGATCACCGGCCGAGGGCGAGTTGCCGAGATATTGCGGGCACTGCATCACTTCTCCCGGATCGTCTGTGAACTGCCACAACGGTCCCGGGCTGATCAGTTCTCCGCTCGCGGTGGTGACCCAATCCCACGCGATGCTTTTGAACACACCATCAGAATTGTCAAACTGCAGCGCAATGGGGTACGCGCGATACTTGGTCGAATACGCATGTGCCGCCAGGGACATCTGCCGCAGGTTGCTCTGACACTGGATGGCTCGGCCGGAGTTGCGCACACCCGCAAGCACCGGAAGCAGCAGACCCAGAAGCATCGTGATGATGGAGATCGTGATGAGTATTTCCACGAGCGTAAATCCACGCGCGTCGCTGCCCCTTCCCTCAGGGCAGCGTCGTCGCGGCACGCACGACCACCGCGCCTGTCCCACTTGGGGAACAAACGCGGCGCGGTCGCGCGGCATGTGATCGTGTTGCAGCAGCATCTCTCGCATGAGTTACCCCCAGTTGGCCAGCAGGATCAGCAAGTCGCTGACATCCACGATTCCATCGCCGTTGAGGTCAGCCGGGCAGGTGTTGAGCGGGCATCCGCCCCATGCTGCCAGCAGGATCAGCAGGTCACTCACATCGACCACACCATCGCCGTTGAGATCGCCCGTGATGGTCGGCGACACCTTGGCCATTGCGTCAATCTCCACAGTGCCAAAGGCATCGCTGGGCTGGCTGATGCGAACGTAGGTCACTTCATTGAGCCCGACACTGGCGATATCCACGCCCGCGCCGCCACCAGAGCCGTTGTACAGTTCCATCACCTGCCAGTGATCGAGTCCATCGAAATCCGCGTACGTCAGCGCGGGATCGACCGGCCGTGTGAAGTCGGTGAGTTCACGCCCGGGTGTTTTATCGAACGGCCCGCTGTCAAGGTAGCCCTGCGTGGGGAACATGCCGTCGGCCTCAACATCGGGAATCACGTGCCAGGTTTCTCCATCGGCACTGACTTCAACAATCCCGCCATCGTTGCCGAAGAGTCCGCCGACGATGCCGTTGGGATACGCGATATCAATGAAGCCGGTATTGCCGAAGATCAGCAGGTCAATCCCGAAGGGGTGGTTGGGGTCATTAACGATTGGCGTTTCAAAGCGAACCGTCAGATGCCCACCGGGCGCGATGGAGACGATATCGGTGTCGGACCAGGGCGGATTGAACACGCTGACAACTCCGGGAAACACGCCGATACCGGTGAAGCGCGTTGGCGATCCGATGACCACGTCCGGGTCGACGAAGTCCGGCGTCGTATCGCCGGGATGGTACGAGACAATCTTGCTGACGAAGGGGTTATCGGCCGAAGCCGCGGATGCGGCGAAGGCGCACGTGATGACAACAGACTGACACAGGGTGTGTCGTTTCATTTCTATCCTTCCATACTTGTTCGTCCCGATTCGCGCGGAACGGTTTCCTTGCGAAAACACACACACCACTCGCGCAGGAAACGTCACGGGAATCCACGGCGGAAACGGACCGCGGACACGTGGCACTTCGCCCATCACGCGAGGGCAACGCCAATTGACCACGGCAGGTCTTCCGGCTCCGGGTGTTTCGCACCCGCCTTCCCGCCCGGCCTCTTGCAGGCCAGACAGTGGCATTTGGGTGCGGATGCCGAGGTGAATCGGCAACCCGTTACGGCGGCGCGTCCGCGGCGGATTTTCACCGCCTTCCCTTTTCAGTCCTGCGTCTCCGGTGCAAACCGGATTCGCCATCTGGACGCCGTGCTCAGCCCACAGTGTAACTGGAACCGTGAAACTGGCAACTGCGTACCCAGCAGGGTGTGCGTTGAAGGTGCGCTGTCGGTCACAAAAAGCGTTCTTTTGGCCCTTCTCACTGCGTCACGCTGGGACGCAAGGGGGGTCTGCGGCAAGCGGGCGTCATTGACACCCTCGCGGGCCTCGGCTACTTTCGACGTTTTCTCACAGTTTTCAGTGCGAATCCGCTGGCTTCGCCATATATTGCACGATCCGACTGTTGGCCATTGCGGCGCGACATTCTGGGAAGTTTTCAGGAGTAGTTCGAAATGCCCATTCACGCGAGTTTTCGCAACGCACTGATTGCCCTGACCCTGGTGTACACCACCACGGCCAGCGCACCCGCCGCGGCTCAGGCCGATGACAACATGCAACTGCTGGACAACTTCGTCCACTACGCATTGGTCGCCAAGCCAGATCTGGCGATCGCCAATGCGCGGTTGCTGCTGGATTCAGGTATCACCGATGCAGAACTTGCGGTGATGCTCGATGAAGGCCGCGTCACCCAGGCGCGTTTTGAGCGAGCCATCAGTTGGGCGCAGTTCGTCCCTGAATTGGAAGAGATCGCTGGCGAACTTTCCACACGTGTTGAAGATGGCCGTCTGGCCATGGCGCGTGACACCGACCGCATCAACGAAGCGGTGAACATGCTTACCGGCACACAGCGTCAGCGTTTGCTTGCACAGCGTCGATTGCTCGAAGCTGGCGAGTATGCTGTGCCTGCGTTGCTACGACAAATTACTTCCGGCCGTGACCAGCGACTGACGCTGGCCTCGGCGGACATCATCCGCCAGATTGGCCCTCAGGCCGTCACTCCGTTGGCGACCGCGCTGGCGCACATCGGCAACGCCACCGCCCAGCGCGTCGTATGCGACTTGCTGGGTGATCTGCAATACCCTCACGCAGCACCGTACCTGATGGATCTTGCGACGCAGGATGACACCTCAAGCGCTGTTCGCGAAGCGGCAAATCGAGCATTGAGCCGCCTGAATGTTCGTGACCGCGATGCAGGCCTTTCCACGGTGTATACCAACCTTGCTCGCCAGTATTTCGATGGCGCCTCGTCGCTGTTTGCCTTTCCACTCGAGGAAACGAACAACGTGTGGGAATATGACGAGTACATCGGGCTCACCCCGATTGCAGTTCACACTGAGATTTTCGGCCAGGTGATGGCGATGCGCACTGCACGCAAGGCCTTGCAACATAATGTGGACAACGCCACCGCGCGAAGCTTGTTTATCGCAGCCAATCTCAAGCGCGAAAACGACCTGCCCCGGGGCGAAGTCGATCCGATTTTCGGCGATAGCGACTACAGCCCGGCGTTCTTCGCAACACTGTTCGGGACGAGCACGTCACTGGACGTGCTAGGACTCGCATTGGATATTGAAGACACGCAACTGGTTCGAGATGCAATCGCTGCGCTGGCGAAGACCACTGGTGGATCCAACCTTTTTGCGCTCGACCGCGACCGCCAGCCACTGCTTGAAGCAATGCGTTACCCCGATCGTCGCGTACAGTACGACGCTGCATTGACGCTCGCCCGCACGCTTCCTCAGGAGGGCTTTGGCGGTGACTACACGGTCGTCCCGCTGCTTGCTTCAGCCATTCGCACAGGTGGGATGCTTTTCGCGCTTGTCATTGGTGACGAGGAAGAAGATCGTCGCGTCATGGCCAGCCGACTCGAGGGCTTGGGTTTTGAAGTTGTGGGCAGCGGGGCCAGCGTGAGCGAACTTCGCAACGCAATCGATAATGCCGTCGGTGTTGACTTTGCGATCACCCGAATGCGAAATGCCGACCGTGCCCGAACGGTCGTGGCCGAGCTTCGAATCGTGCCGCAGACCGCAGTGGTGCCGACACTTGTGTTGGCTGACGCCACAGATGTGCCTGGTCTCCGTTTGGATTTCCAGGCCGAGCCGCGTGTGGAGGTGTCGCGTCCGGCTGTCTCGAGCGGTGCTTTTGAGACCGTGGTGGATCAGTTGATGGAACGTGCCGTTGGCGGCCGAATGACCGAAGCAGAAGCTGAGGTGTACGCGATCGAGGCCATCTCCGCGCTTCGTGACATTGCCATCTCCAATTCGCCGGTGTATGACGTGGCTGATGCGGAAAACGCATTGATCGACGCGTTGGCCAGCCGCAGTGGCGGGCTTCGAATGCACATCGCGGACATTCTGGCGATGATTGACAGCGAACGTTCGCAACACGAGCTATTCGATGCTGCACTTGCGGCGAGTGGCACTGAGCAAGTCGATCTGCTGAGCCGTGTTGCAGACTCGGTCAAGCGTCATGGGAATCGCGCTCAAGATCGCCATGTGGACGCACTGTTGGATCTGGTTGCCAACTCAAGCGGTCGGACCGCCGAAGCCGCAGCGGTCGTGCATGGTGCGTTGAACCTTCCCGCTTCAGCCGCGGTTGGCTTGATCGCGCTGGACCGCTGAGGCACTTCGGTCGCAAGCGTCATGGTGTACAATCGTTGACCGCCGATGCCCGATGGGCATCGGCATCTGGCCACCCTAGCTCAGTTGGCAGAGCGGAGCTTTCGTAAAGCTCAGGTCAGGGGTTCGAGTCCCCTGGGTGGCTCTTACAAATGTCTCAGCAGGGTCATTGTGCAGCAGCCCAAATGCAGCCGATCAAGTTATGAGGCCACCATGCCGATCTCACAGTGTTCACTCCATTCCCCGTGATCAAGTGCAGAATCGGACGATTGACTAGATATAATGCTGAACCATGGCTTGGGGATGGTCCCCGGCCTTTGAAACTGCGAATGGGCCGAACGGGTGCTCAAGGGGATGAGCAGGGTTGATGCGGATGCAGGCAGATCGATGCATGCTCCCCCCTTCTCAATCCACACACTTCCCGGCGACCTACACCCGCGCCCACGTCGACACTCGTATGACACGCGAGTCCCTCGAAAACAACCCGCCCCGTCCCCGGAGCACGATTCAATGATCAAAAAGCTCGCCTACACACCATGCAAACGCGAGGCGGAGTTCCTTGCCGGCATCGAGGATCCCAAACATAAGCGAGAGATCATCAACGGCCTCTCGCCGTTCTTCAAGGAGCGAGCTCCGGAAGACATGCTCAGCTTCTACAGCGAGGACGAAGTCACCAAGCTTCGGGTGCTCAAGGGAGGCGAGCGCGATGTCGAGGCCCGCATGCCGGTCAAAATCACCCGGCACTACTTTGAACTGGCCAAGAAGAGCCCGGCGATTCAGCGCATCGTCAAAGCGAGCCCCGATGAAACGATGGACCTCGCCGGTTCGGAAGACCCCGGCTACCAGATGGACTACAGCCCGGTCGAGGGGCTGTTGCACAAGTACGAAATGGGCCTGATGTACGTGGTCAACACGTGTTCAGCCCACTGCCGATTCTGCTACCGCGAGGAATTGATCGCCCGCAAGGACGTGTTGCGACAGGACGGCACGGTCGCCAAGAAGGGCCTCGCCGAGATCCCCGAGATCACCGAATACATTCGCCGGCACAACGATGCCGTCGCGCAGAACGGTGGCATCCACCCCGAAGGCGGCCGCGAGAAGCTGCGCGAGATCCTGCTCTCCGGCGGCGACCCGATGGTGCTCAACAACGCCAAGCTCGGCGCGTGGCTGGCCGCCCTCGCCGAGTGCGGTATCGAATCGATCCGCATCGGCACGAAGGAGATGGCGTTCTACCCGCAGCGGTTCGACGATGCGTTCCTGGCCATGCTCGACCGCTTCCACGAAACCTACCCCGAAGTCGGATTGCACATGATGATCCACTTCGAGCACCCCGATGAGTTCCTGCAGAAGGACGATGACGGCAACTACATCGAAAACGCGCAGGGCTTCAAGCAGTGGGTCCCCGAAACCGGCAAGGCGATGCGCAACCTCGTCTCGCGCGGCTGGCTGACGGTCGAGAACCAGACGCCGATCATCAAGGGAATCAACGATGATCCCGATGCGCTGCGCATCATGCAGCGGGAAATCAAGCGCGCCGGCGCGGAGAACCACTACTTCTTCTGCGGCCGCGACATCGTCGCCTACCGCGCGTTCAACGTGCCGATCGAGACCGCCTGGAACATTCTGAATGAGTCGCAGAAGGGCCTCTCCGGCGTGGAGACGCACGCGCGGCTCTCGATCACCCACTACAAGGGCAAGACCGAAGTCAACGCGGTCACGAACAAGCCGATCCCCGGGCTTGCCGGCAGCGAGAACGGCGTGGTCATCTTCAAGATCCTGCGCAACGCCGGACCCGCCCCGGATCGCGGCAAGGTCTGTATCGTCGGCAGAAATCCCAATGCGCTCTGGTTCGATGACTACGAAGATCGCGTCCTCTTCGACGAAGCCGGCCTGTTCGACTATTCACGCGTCAAGAAGCCCGGCGCGGCACCGGTCGGCTCGAGCGCCCCGCAGTGATCGACAAACGCGCGGCGAATGTGGCGGAAGCGGTCAGCGAGGTCTTTGACGGCGCGACCATCATGATCGGCGGGTTCGGCGAGGCGGGCAGCCCGATCGAACTGATCCACGCGCTCATCGATCAGGGCGCATCGGATCTGACCGTCATCAGCAACAACTGCGGCAGCGGTGAGGTCGGCCTCGCGGCACTGCTCAAGGCCGGCCGCGTGTCGAAGATGATCTGTTCGTTCCCGCGCACGGCGAACTCGACGGTTTTCCCCGATCTCTACCGAAGCGGCAGGACCCAGCTCGAACTCGTGCCGCAGGGCACGCTCGCCGAGCGCATCCGGGCCGGCGGCGCGGGCATCCCCGCGTTCTATACGCCCACGGCCGTCGGGACCCCGCTCGCCGACGGCAAGGAAACGCGGCGCTTCCATGATCGCGATTGCCTGCTGGAGTCCGGCCTGACCGCCGACTTCACGCTCATCAAAGCCCGACGCGCCGACACACACGGCAACCTCGTTTACAACAAGACCGCGCGAAACTTCTCACCGGTCATGGCCATGGCGGGACGGAACACGATCGTGCAGACGGCGGAGCTCGTCGCGCCGGGCGAGATTGATCCCGAGCTGGTCATCACGCCGGAGATCTTCGTGGACCGCGTGGTTCACGTGCCGAACCCCGCGCACGAGTCGGCACTGGTGGCCGCCGGAGCGACCTACCCATGACCGAAACGGGAAACAGTATCGGCTGGTCGCGCGAGGAGATGGCCGGACGTCTCGCCGAGGACATCCCCGACGGCTCGTACGTCAACCTCGGTATCGGTCTGCCGGAACTCGTCGCGCGCTTCGTGCCCGAAGGCCGTGAGCTGGTTTACCACACCGAAAACGGTCTGCTCGGCATGGGACCGTCGCCGAAAGAGGGCGAGGGTGATCCGGAGTTGATCAATGCCGGCAAACGGCAGGTGACCGCGAAGCCCGGCGCCTCGTACTTTCACCAGTCCGACAGCTTCGCGATGATCCGCGGCGGGCATCTCGATCTGTGCGTCCTCGGCGCGCTGCAGGTCTCCCGGGCGGGTGATCTGGCCAACTGGTCGCTCGGCGGCCCGGATGATATCCCCGCGGTGGGCGGCGCGATGGACCTCGTCGCCGGCGTGAAGTCGATCTTCGTCATCACCCAGCACTGCACGAAGGACGGCGCGCCGAAGCTGGTCGAGTCGTGCACCTATCCGCTGACGGGCCTGCGCGTCGTCGACCGGGTCTACACCGACCTCGCGGTCATCGCGGTGAGACCCGAGGGTTTTCAGCTCATCGAGCTCGCGCCGGGCGCCGACTTTGACCTGGTGCAGGAGCGCACCGGCGCGCGACTTCTTCCCGTTGCGGAGACGACCTCCCATGTCTGACTCAACCAGCGCCTCGGCGCGCCCCGCCCCCACCGCCGCCGCCACCGCGACGAATAGAAGCGCCGAACTCTACGCCCGCGCGCTCAAAGTTCTGCCGGGCGGCGTCAGCCGCAACACCGTTCTGCGCGATCCCCATCCGATCTACGCGGACTTCGCGCGCGGCTGCCGGGTGACCGATCTCGACGGTGTGGAGCGGATCGACTTTGCCAACAACATGGCCTCCCTGATCCACGGCCACGCCTGTCCGGAGATCATCGAGGCGGTCAGCGCGCAGCTCGCGCGGGGTACCGCGTTCACCCTGGCGACCGAAATCGAAGTCCGCTTTGCGGAGTACCTCTGCGGGCGGTCGCCTTCATTTGAGAACCTTCGCTTCGTGAACTCCGGCACCGAAGCGATCATGGTCGCGCTCAAGGCGGCGCGGGCCTATACGAACCGGACGAAGATCGCCAAGATCGAAGGCGCCTACCACGGCGTCTACGACTACGCGGAGGTGAGCCAGGCGCCCGACACGTCGACCTGGGGGGACGCGAACCGGCCCAACAGCGTGCCGCTCGTGCTCGGCACGCCGGAATCGACGCTTCAAGACGTCGTGGTCATCCCGTTCAATGACCCCGAGCGCGCGATCGAAATTCTGGATCAACACGCCGATGAGCTGGCCTGTGTGCTCCTCGATCTGATGCCGCACCGGGCGGGACTGACCCCGGCCGATCCGGCGTTCGTCCGGGCGCTGCGCGACTGGACGACGCGCCGCGGCGCCTTGCTGGTCCTGGATGAAGTGATCACCTTCCGCTCGGAGTACGGCGGTCTGCAATCGCGCTACGAGCTGAACCCCGATCTGACCGCACTGGGCAAGATGATCGGCGGGGGCTTTCCGATCGGGGCGGTCGCCGGCCGGAGCGACGTTCTGGATGTCATGA
>PWVT01000055.1 GCA_003562195.1 Phycisphaeraceae bacterium
GTCGCCTTGCCCCACGATTCTTTCATCGACCCCTTGGCTTGCTTGCCTTTGCCTTTGACGTTGTCCTTGTCGACCATTGGATTGCTCCTTGTTAATTTGCGAGCGTCAATGTGATCGTTGCCGCGGCGGTTTCGCGGGAACATCGGGCAGGGTGCTTATTCGAATGCGATCAGCTTCTCGCCAGTGCTTGGTAGTGCTGCACGGCGTCGGCGAGGCCGTGCTCAAAGCGCATGACGGGCTGGTAACCGAGCAGCGTATGGGCGACCTCGATGCTGGCGCGGCTGTGCTTGACTTCACCAACGCGCTTCTCGCCGAGTTGGTAAGTTGGTTCGAGTGAAAGCAGCGAGGCCATGCGCTTGACCAGTTCGAGCAGACTGTAGCTTTCGCCGCAGGCGATGTTCACCACCTCGCCGCGGAGTGGGTTCTCGGTGGTGGCGGCGAGGAGATTGGCGTGTACGGCGTTGGACACATGGGTGAAGTCGCGCGTCTGTTCGCCATCGCCATAAATCAGCGGTTTGCGACCATTCATCATGGCTTGAGCAAAGATCGGGATCACAGCAGCGTAAGGTGAATCGGCCCGCTGCCGTGGGCCGAAGATGTTGAAATAGCGCAAGCTCACACACGGCAGGCCGTAGCAGTGCGCGTAGGCGCGCAGCAGATGTTCGCCGGCGTATTTCGTCGCAGCATAGGGCGAGAGCGGCTGCGGGCACATGGACTCCACCTTGGGCGCTGAGGGGTCGGCTTGATCGCCATACGCGCTACTTGAAGCGGCGTAGATCACACGGCAGTTCTTGAGTTTTCTGGCCGCTTCCAGCACGCGCAGCGTGCCGGTGGCGTTGACTTCGTGGTACAGCTCCGGTTCGCGGACGCTGCGCGGCACGGAGGTGATGGCTGCCTGGTGGAAGATGATGCTCGCGTCTTCGGTCGCGTGCTTCAGCGCAATGGGATCGAGGATCGAGCCGCGCACGAAGCGGATGCGGTCTCGCAGGTGGGCGATGTTGGATTCGAGGCCGTTGGAAAGATCATCGATGACGGCAACTTCGGCGCCGTTCTGGAGGAGCGCATCGCACAGGTGCGAGCCGATGAACCCCGCCCCGCCGGTCACACAGACGCGCCGATCCTCAAGCGTCATCATCTGCCGAGGGGTCGTCCTGTGCGGCTTCGACGTCCTCGACCTCCGGAGTTTCGGGGGCTTCGGGGGCTTTGGGCCGCTTCAATGCTGGGTACGTTGGCTGGGGCGCTTCCACGTGGATGCGCCAGAGGCGCGTGTGCTCCACATCAAAGCGGTTGAGCAGTCGCTGTTTCATGTGCAGCGTGACGAGATGATGCAGGCCATCATCACGTGGATAGACGATATCCACTTCAGCGTTGTGAGCACGGGTACGGATCTGCTTGACGTGAATGGCTCGCTGTTCCGGTTCTCGCATGGCGCTGCCGCCGCGCAAGCGGCGCTTGACGGCGTCATAGGTTGACAGCGTGACACCCTCCGGCAGATTGAACACCGGCTGTTCCTGGTTGAGATAGCGTTCGTTGCCATAGCGAATGGCTTCTGCCATGATGGTTGGCAGGGGCTCAACTTCGGGGTGACCGATTTGCATCGCGCCGGGAATGGCAGGGTATGTCGACCACGCTGCACAGCCGGTGCTGCTGGTGATGCACGCGATCAGGAAAAGGACAAGAGTGGATTGTTTCGTCATCATGCGCTTCCTTGGTATCCTCATGCCATCGGAATGTGGGCAGTGTAGCACAAGCCCCCACCTCGCTCGCCGCACTTTGTCGGTACTGATACAGTTTGAAAGTGGAACAGGCCTCTGGCCTGTTGATACGTTCCTCAGGCGGGACGCCTGTGCCACCGGACTCAAACTGTACCAGTACGCATTTGTCTCGTTCTCCCATGTCACAACGAATCGTCATCGGAATTACAGGCGCCAGCGGCGCACCGTATTCAGTACGGGTGCTGCGGCTGCTCCTTCAGGCAGGAACCGAAGTTCACCTTGCGGTCAGCCCGCTCGGCCGACGGCTGCTGGCCGACGAACTGGGCATCAGGCGGCTGGAATCGGCGGCGTTGATGGGCGAAATCGAGGCCGATCCGTCGCTGTTGGTGATTCACAATGACAATGATGTCGGGGCCGCCATTGCGTCCGGTTCATTTTTGACGGACGGAATGATTGTCGTGCCATGTTCAAGCAATACGATGGGCGCGATCGCAGCGGGCGTGACGCAGAGTCTGGTGCAACGTGCGGCGATGGTGTGCTTGAAGGAACGGCGTCGGCTGGTCATCGCCCATCGTGAGTCGCCGCTGAGTCACATTGATCTGGTCAATATGCAGCGATTGAGTGAAGCGGGTGCGATCATCGCACCACTCTCACCGGGGTTTTACATGCTGCCCAGTCGCATTGAGGACCTTGTCGATTTCATGGCCGGCAAGCTGCTTGACCTTGTGGGCGTGCCGCACGATCTTCAGATTCGTTGGAAGAGTGCGGTGGATGATGATTCAAAACCGTAAACTCTCACTATGAAGTCACCGCTTGCCATTCGACGCACACTACGCAACGCCAGCCGATCTCGCGATATCGTCTCTGCGCTGATTCGGTATGGCTTTCATGACGTTGTGCAGGAGTTGGGTCTTGACCGTGTGGCTCGTCGAGGGTTGAACCTGCTGCGTTTCCGCAAGCCCAAGGCACCTTCTCAGGACGTTGTGCGTGTGCCGCAGGCCGTGAGATTGCGTCAAGTGCTCGAGGAACTTGGGCCGACGTTCATTAAACTCGGGCAGGTGTTGAGCTTGCGCCCTGACTTGATCCCGCCGGACTGGGCGGATGAGTTCCGCAAGCTGCAGTCCGATGTTCCCCCGGTGCCGTTTGAAAAGATCATGGCGGAGTTGGAAGCGGAGTTTCCCGGCAAGGTCACAAGTACATTTCAATCGATCGAAGAGACGCCGCTTGCCGCTGCATCAATCGCACAAGTGCACCGGGCCGTGCTCACCGATGGCAGCCATGTGGTGATCAAGGTGCTGCGGCCGGGCGTACGCGAATTGCTTGAAACGGATATGCGAATCCTGAGCTTTCTTGCGGATTTCGTGGAGGATCATTTTTCCGATCTCGGCTACAGCCCCACCGCTGTTGTGGAACAGTTCGAGAAGGAATTGCGTCGCGAGACGAACCTTGTGACCGAAGCCCGCGCCACCGAGCGCCTGCGGCGCACCTTTGCTGACAACGAGAACGTGTTTTTCCCCAAGGTGTATTGGGAGGCCACCACTGAAGGCGTGCTCGCGCTGGAAGAGATCAAAGGCATCTTGCTGTCAAAGCTCAAGGAAGGCGATCTGACCGATGAAGAGTGCCGCAACGTCGTCGCCAATGGCACCGACGCCGTGTTCCGCCAATGTCTGGAGATCGGTTTTTTCCATGCCGACCCGCATCCCGGCAACATCTTTGCCCTGCCCGGCGGGAAAGTGTGCTTCATTGATTGCGGCATGACCGGGCATATTGATCCGCTGACATCCCAGCATCTTGCTGATCTTGTACAGGCGGTCATCGGTGGTGAACTTGACCGTGTCGTGTCCACTGCGATTGCATTGGCCGGTGCTGATCCGAGCATTGCCGAGGACCGCGCATTTCGCGCTGATGCATGGGAGTTCATTTCCCGCTTCGAAGCCGAGTCGCTCGACAAGCTCGACATGGGCGATCTGCTCCAGGAGTTTTTCGACAAGGTGCGCGAGCACAACCTCAGCGTGCCGGGCGATCTGGTCTTTCTCATCAAGGCGATTACAACCATTGAGGGTGTCGGCGAGCGCGTCGCGCCGGAATTTGATGTTGTCGGCCATGTGCGGCCGCATGTCGAGCGCCTGGTCAAACGGCGCTACGGCATTCGCGCGCTGCGCAGACGATTGCAAAACAGCGTGCTTGGGTATGCACAGTTGCTCGAAGAGCTACCCGGTCAGGTGGAGTCGGTGTTTTTCGACATTCGGCGAAAACGGTTCACCGTGAACCTGCAACATCGCGGTTTGGATGAACTGACCAATACAGTTGAGCATGCCAGCGGGAACGTCGCCCATGCAGTGTTCCTTGCTGCGGTCATCATGGGTTCAGCGATTCTGATTCTTGCTGACAGCATCCGCGAACAGCCGGGCGTGCTCTCGTTGATTGCGGGGATCGGTTTTGCCACGGCTGTGGTGCTCGCTCTGGGACGCGTGATCACCAGCAAAATTCGCCGCTGGCGTTCGTGAGGGCTCTATGATTGATCATGAGCGAGACGAACCAAGCAACTGGGCCGGGCGAAGGCCGCGTCGCCGTGAGCATTCCTGAAAAGGGCTACGCCAGTTCAATCACTGTCGATGGTCATGAACTGATCGCCGATGAGCCGGCCAATGTCGGCGGAGGCGGCAGCGGTCCGACACCCTATGACTATTTGCTGGCGGGCCTCGGCGCGTGCAAGGCCATGACGATGCGCATGTATGCGGACCGTAAGGGTTGGCACCTGGGCAAGGCCAACGTGCATCTCAAGCACAAACGCATCCACGCTGCGGATTGCAGTGATTGTGAAACCAAGCAGGGCAAGGTAGATCACATCGAAGTAGAGATCGAACTACTTGGCGATCTGACAGGCGAACAACGTGAACGGCTGTTGGAGATCGCTGATCGTTGCCCGGTACACCAGACACTCACAAGCGAAACCAAGGTTGTCTCATCGCTGGCAGCCGAGCAGCAGGCGAACACCTGACGAAAATTCGTCGTGCATGGCTCTCCGTCGATACACTTAGACTATGTCCACGCTGCGCACGAGGGAATCTTCCACGCAACCCGAGCAACCTGCTTCGGCCTCTGGCGGCCAGCCCGCTGAGACCGCTCCTCGCAAACCCGTCACGCTGCGGGGCATTGCCCGTTCAGTTGAGCGCGGGGAGAAATTCGCCTGCCTCACCTGCTACGACGCGACCACCGCAAAGTGGCTTGAGCGTGCTGGCGTGCCGGTGCTACTGGTTGGTGATTCTGCCGGACAGGTGATTCTCGGCTACGAGCAGCCGATTCACGTACCACTGGAGTTCATGCTGCAGCTTACTGCTGCAGTGAAGCGTGGTGCACCATCATGCATGGTCATGGGCGATATGCCGTTCATGAGTTATCAGGCGGACGATGCTGAGGCAGTCCGCAATGCCGGGCGATTTTTGACCGAAGGCCACGCCGACGTAGTCAAGCTGGAGGTCGATGAGCGTTATGCCGATTTGATCAGCACGATGGACCGTGCCGGCATCCCGGTGGTCGCGCACATCGGTTGGCGGCCTCAGCGTGCCCGCCATGGCGGCGTGCGAACTGCCCTTGTCGCAGGGCGGACAAACAAGGAAGTGGACCACTTGGTGACCCAGGCGGTGCGATTACAAGACAGTGGGGCAGCCATGTTGCTCGTGGAGCAATGCACTGCGGAGGTGACCGAGCGGATTGTCGAGAAAACATCCATTCCGGTTATCGGGTGCGGTGGCGGGCCGGCGTGTCATGGTCAAATTGTGGTTTTGCAGGATTTACTCGGCATGACCGACTGGCAACCGTCATTTGCAAAACCACTTGCTTCGTTGGGTGAGGCAGTATCTGATGCAGCGACGCGTTGGATTGAAAATGTCCGCACGTCGAATCTCGGCGAGCACCCGTATCGAATGAAAGAGGGAACCTGACCGGGTGGGGGAGCATGCAGTCGCCAACGTGCGGCTGAGGAGATGAATCATGCGCAAGTTGACTGACTATGGGCCGAGCATCATTGTTGCAATGACGGCCGTTTTTGTTTTGCTCGTCGGACCCGTGGCGGTACAGCATCTCACCTTTGCCCAGACCGGGGTACGCGTCTCGCTCGCCACGCAGCGTCTTGCTGAGGAAGGCAGTGTCCTCAAGCAGATGAACCAGGCGTACCGTGACATTGCTACGGCAGTGGAGCCGTCGGTCGTGCATATCAGCGCGCAGCGCCGTGTCAGTGAGCCAGGTATGAGCAATGCATCCGCCATGTCAGCAGGTTCGGGATGGATTTACGATGAGTATGGCCACATCGTCACCAATCACCATGTTGTTGAGGACGCCATGCGCATTGATGTGCAACTGTACAACGGTGAGATTCGAGATGCGAAGATCATCGGCTATGACCGATCCACGGATATCGCAGTGCTCAAGATTGCCTCCGGTCGTTTGCATCCCGCTGTGCGCGGCGACGCCACTGTGCCGTTGCGGCAGGGCGATATGGTCTTTGCGTTCGGTTCACCATTTGACTTTCGCTTTTCCATGTCGTCCGGCGTTGTATCCGGGCAAGGGCGATCCGTCGGCGTGATTCGAGATCAGTACGGCCAGACCGGGTACGAAAACTTCATCCAGGTCGATGCGGCCATTAATCCCGGCAATTCCGGTGGCCCACTGACGGATTACCGCGGTCACGTGGTCGGTATGAACACCGCCATCGCCACCGGCCCACGGCGCGTGTATGAGGAAGGCCAGTTCGCCGGCATCGGCTTGGCTATCCCGATGGAAATGATCGAGCCAGTGGTCAGTCAGCTCATCACAACCGGCGAAGTGCGCAAAGGGTTTCTTGGGGTGAACATCATGGATCGCAGCGCCAGCGTGGGTGATGAACTGCGCGTGCTTGGCTTCAATGGCGTGGGTGTGCTGGTGGCGCGCGTAGAGCCGGACTTGCCACTTGGCGAGGTGTTGCGTGCCGGGGATGTCATCACACGTGTCAACGGCCGGCCGATTAGTCCGGACACGAATGTGGACTTCCGACCGGTGGTGACGATTGACAACCTGCTGATGGCCCTGCCACGTGATGAGCAGGAAGTGGAACTGACGGTGTGGCGGTTCGATCAGGAGCGCGATACCGGTGGGCGCGTGACTGTAAAAGTTCCCAACCGGCCGCTGCGCGAAGCGATAGGCATTACGTTGATCGAAACGCCGGAGCGGGTGTCACGGCGATTGGAACTGCTTGGTTTGACGGGCAGAGGTGTGCTCCTGCCGCGCGTCGATCGATACGGCCCCGCAGCACGGGCGGGCATCAGGGCGGGGGATGTTCTCACCCATGTGAACGATCGGCCGGTAGCACAAAGTGAACAGGTACGGTCGTTGATTTCCTCCATGTTGCCCGGTCGCTCGGTCACGTTGCGGATCTGGCGATTTGATTCGGAACTGGATACTGGCTCGACGTTGGAATTTGATGTCACGTTGGCCCAGTTGGATCCAGTGCGTATGGCGATTCGGCCACAAATCACGGAAGATCGTGGTTCGATACCGGAGCTTGGCATTATTCGCATGGCCACGGCCACGCCAGAACTGGCTGAGCAGCACGAGGTCGAGTTCCATGCAGGTGTACTTATGGAGCAGGTCAGTCGTGGCAGTACGCTGTCGGAGATTGCACCGGCCGGCTCGATCATTGTTTCAGTCAAAGGACAGCCGGTGGAAACCGTTGAGGGGTTTGTCGAAGCACTGAGCGAGTCCGATCTGCTCGGTGACGGCGTCAGCATCGTGGTGATTGATCCCGAAGGCAATCGAATCTCGCAATTGCTGCGGCTGCGATAACCCGCAATTGAGAAGCGCGATACACTGCCAGCGTCATGCAGCAGTACTTGCAACTCATGCAGCACATTCTCGACACCGGCGTGGAGAAACACGACCGGACCGGCACCGGCACGCTCAGCGTGTTTGGGTATCAAATGCGCTTCGATCTTGCGGCCGGCTTCCCATTGGTGACGACCAAGAAGCTCCACACCCGCTCGATCATCCACGAACTGCTCTGGTTTCTTCGTGGAGACACCAATGTGCAGTGGCTCAACGACCACGGTGTACGCATCTGGGATGAATGGGCCGATCCAGATACCGGCGAACTCGGGCCTGTGTACGGCAAGCAGTGGCGGAGCTGGGCTGCGCCGGATGGGACGACGATCGATCAGATTGCAACGCTCATCGAACAGATTTGCACCAACCCGGATTCGCGGCGACTGATCGTCAGTGCGTGGAACGTTGGCGAGCTGGACCGCATGGCCCTGCCGCCGTGTCACCTGCTGTTTCAGTTCTACGTGGCTGATGGGCGGCTGTCATGTCAGCTCTATCAGCGAAGCGCGGATGTGTTTCTCGGTGTGCCGTTCAATATCGCGTCCTACGCGCTGCTGACGATGATGGTTGCACAGGTTTCGGGTCTTCAGCCCGGAGAGTTCATTCATACCTTTGGCGATGCGCACCTGTACAGCAATCACTTGGACCAGGCCCGTGAACAGCTCAGCCGTGATCCGCGCCCGTTGCCGACGATGACGCTCAATGAGCGTGTGCGTTCGATCTTTGAGTTTCAGTACGACGATTTTCAATTGACCAATTACGACCCGCATCCGCACATCCGCGCGGAGGTGGCGGTGTAAGTCACGTTTGATGGCTCATGGCTTGCCCGATTTCCATTATCGTCGCTGTTTCTGAAAACCGCGTGATCGGCCGGAATAACGATCTGCCGTGGCACCTGCCGGCGGATCTCAAGCACTTTATGACCACCACGCGAGGCCACCCCGTCATCATGGGGCGCAAGACGTTCGAGTCTCTGCAGCAGCCGCTGACCAATCGGCCCAACATCATCATCACCCGCGATCCCGACTACACCGCAGACGGCGCGACGATCACGCATTCATTGGATGAGGCGATTGACGAAGCAAAGAAACGTGTGGCTGAGGATGATGAGATTTTCGTTCTCGGCGGTTCCGAGATTTTCCGCCAGGCGCTGCCTATTGCGAATCGGTTGTATCTCACTCTGGTGCATGGGCATGTCGCAGGCGATGTGTTTTTCCCGGATTGGGATGAATCGCGATGGACGCTCGCAGACGAGCGGCATCATCCGGCTGATGAGCGGCACGCGTACCCGATGACGTTTCGTTTGTACACGCGCTGAAGTTCACCCACGCGCGAAATCTCGCAGCGCCATGGGAACCTGCTCAAGCAACTCCATGGCCGTCATTCCTGCGTTGCCGTGTTGCTTTGCCCACAGCTCAGCCGCCTGCCCATGCAGATGTACCGCGATGCGCGCGCATTCGTACACGCTGCGTTGTCGCTCGAATTGGGCGATAAGGCCCGCAATCATGCCAGTCAGAACATCGCCGGTTCCTGCGGTAGCGAGCGCGACGGAGCCGGTTTCGTTCCGCGTGGTGTTGATGCCGTCACTGATGACGGTGCGATGTCCCTTGAGTACAACCACGCATCCCAATCGCTGAGCAAGCTGTGCTGTGGCTTCTTCGCGCTGCGCTTCATCACAGGGATCGAGCGTAATGCCAAGCGCTCTTGCCAGACGAAGATACTCGCCGGGATGAGGGGTGAGCACGGCAGAAGCGCGGAAATCGCTTTGAAAGCCCGGTACTGCCGCAAGGCAGTTCAGCGCGTCAGCATCGATGACCAGTGGTGTGTCTTCCTGAGCGGCCAGACGCACGACCACCTGCTGTTGTGGCGCGCCTGAGCCGAGACCAGGGCCAATGGCGATGCAATTGAACAGTGGTGTGTGCTCATCCAGCAGCTTGGCGACTTCACTTGGTTTGATCGCCTTTTCAGAATCGACCGGCAGGGCCAGCCCCGTGGCGGATGGTGCGATGATCAGCGAAGCAGCCATGATCGGCCGGGGCACAGCGAGCACGGCCAGTCCTGCCCCGATGCGCAATGCCGCCAGAGCCGAAAACGCAGGGCCGCCGATCATCACGCGCGGCGAAACCGCCTGGCCACCCAGCACGCACACCGTGCCGAACGTTCCCTTGTGGCCGTCAGCCGGTCGCGAAGGCAGTGTTGGCAGGTCGCTCATGCAGGCAGTCTATTCCTCATGAGCAATCGGCGTCGTGTGAGCCATGACATTGGCATCATGCATCGTCGCGCAATTCCGCAACGCCGCGCTCGTGGCGGTGTTCCGGAACGGCTGGTTCGATATGAATCAACACATTAATCACTTCCGGATGCCGCGCGAGCATTTCTTCCTTCACGTGTTTGGCAATGTCATGGCCTTGCTGTACGGTGAGTTCGGGCGGGACGAGCAGGTGCAGGTCAACTTCGATCATGTCGCCCACACGACGAGCGCGGAAGTCGTGATACCCCACCACGCCGGGAATGGGCAGGATGTGCTCCCGCAGATCGTCAATGACAGATTGCTGCGGGGCCGTATCCATGAGATCCTTGATGGCCTCCAGCGCGAGTTTGGCGCCTTCAATCGCGAGATAGCCGCCGAGGAGGATTCCCACCGCCGAGTCAACAAATGCCCACGGTTCCCCTAGCCAGATTGCCGCAGCAATGCCCGTTGCCGCAGCGACAGACGTGATGCTGTCGGTGCGATGATGCCATGCATTGGCCAGCACCATGCTCGAATGGCTTCGCCGTGCCACGACTCGTGTGCGATGAAAAAGCCACTCCTTCACGATCACCGACCCGATGGCTACAACCAGTGCAGGCCAGTGCGGCACGCGTGCCGTATCGGTCACCAACGCGCGAACACTGTCGCCAATGAGCAGCGAGCAAAATAGCAGGATCAACGCAGCGATGAACAAGGACACCATGCTTGCAACTTTGTGATGGCCATACGGGTGCGATTCGTCCGGCGGCTCCGACGCTATGCGTATGCCGATGAGAATTGCGACGTCGGAACCAAGGTCTGTCAACGAATGCAATCCGTCAGCAATCAGTGCACGCGAACCTGACCACCAGCCAACAATGACTTTGACAAACCCCATGGTCACGTTGGCAATCAAGCTCAACCGCGTGACGCCGATGGCATCGTGATATCGGGTATGCATGAATCGGACTCAAACACCGTAACGCGGCGAATCAAAACGCGCTGTATGGTAGCGAATGCGTTGGCCGTGACCGGCTCGTCGACCTCCCAGATTGTGAACGATCACGCAGCGCCTCGATCAATCGTGCTGGATCGTCGCCTCGCCCGCTTCGCTGATCGTTTGGGTGAACGTGAGAATCAGGTCTTCGCTGCCCTGGCGCGCAAAGAAGTTATCAGCAACGGCATCGCCCTCATCATCCGTCGTTTTGAAATCTTCGTGCGTCATGCTGGTGAGCCACGCAGAGGAATTGTCCCCTCGCACGATGTTGCCTTGCCAGCGGCCATCATCATCGCAGGTATACGACTTCGGATCACCAATGCCGTCTTTCGGCCCGCGATTGGAGAGATGAATGAGATCGGGTCGCATGGAATCGCGCCAGTGCGACTTGCGCTCGCCAGTCAGCAGCAGATGGGCGTAAGACGTGTGCGAGGTCTCAGTCAGATCGGCCTTGAATCCGCTGTCCCAATACGAGTCGTTGGCGGGGTCGTATTGGTCCCAGCCGAAATTTTCGCGGACCGATACATTGGCGTTGCGCTCCCATGGAGAGATGACAAGGTCCGGAGCGAAGTAGTTGAACGTGATGCACAGCGAGTAGAGATTTGCCGTGGTGTTGAGCGTGACATCTTCCTCGCCTCGGCCGGGGA
>PWVT01000087.1 GCA_003562195.1 Phycisphaeraceae bacterium
CCGGCAACTGCTCGATCATTAGCAGCGTCGGCGCGATTTGCGGATTCTCCGCACACGCCTGAACAAGTTTGCGATAGCCCTCGGCCTTGGCTTCCAGGACCTTCTGCGTGCCTTCGGCCTCGGCCATGTACTTGGCAAGAATGGCATCCGCTTCACCACGTGCTTCGCGACGCCGCTTCTCGGCCTCGGCCTCGGCGGCGATTTCGATGCGCTTCTTCTCGATTTCCTGTGGCGCGAGTTCTTCCTTGGACAGCCGTGCCAGTTCCTGTTCGCGCTCCGCGATGAGAATGGCTTCTTTCGCCTTCGCAGTGGCAACATCGGATCGACGCTTGGCTTCAGCAGCAATTTCCGCCAGCTTCGCGTTCGACTCAGCGATATGTGCTGAGGAAGTGTTTTCACCGGTAACCGCCGTTGCCTCTGCCTCGGCCACCTTGATGCGCTGCTCCTGCTCGGCGCGTTTTTGTGCAGCGATCGTTTCCGCCTGGCGTTCAGCCGTGGCAATCTCGTAATCGCGCTTGGACTCAACTTCGCCCGTGATGGCTTGGGATTCAAGCTGCGCAACGGCGACGCGCTGTTTGCGCTCGGCTTCCTTTTCCCCTTCCACCGCTTGTGCCTGTTCACGCGCGACGTTAATCGTCTTCTCCCGAACGGCAATGGCCTCGCCTGTTGCACCATCGCGGACCTGTTCTGCGACCTCGACCTTCGCACGTTCGATGGCCTCTGCTGCGGCACGTTGGCCAATGGCGACGATATATCCGCTCTCATCCGTGATGTCGCGGATATTTACGTTAATCAGCTCCAAGCCGATCTTGTTCACTTCGTGCGCGACGTTTTCATTGATGAGGTTCATGAACTTCTCTCGATCGCGATTGATCTCCTCAATCGAGAGTGTTGCAATTACCAGACGCAATTGTCCGAGGATGATGTCCTGAGCTTGATCCCGCACCTTGCGATCATCGAGCATGAGCAGGCGTTCAGCTGCGTTCTGCATCAGTACCGGCTCAGTTGCAATACCGACCGTAAACGTTGCAGGCACATTGACTCGAATATTGTTGTATGAAAGCGCACCCTCAAGCGGAATGTCGATGACCATTGGCTCCAACGATAGATACTCAAAGTCCTGAATCAGAGGGATGACAAACGTACCGCCGCCGTGCAGGCAACGTGCCGCTTTGTTCGTGCCTACCCGGCCGTAGATCACAAGGATTCGGTTGGACGGGCACCGTTTGTACTGCTTGATCACAAAGATGAGAAAAAACAGCAACAGGAGAAGCCCGGCACCGATCGCTGGAAGGACGAAACGGACGTCAGTTGTTGTTTCGGCAGCAAGCAAATTGAACATGTTCATGAGTTCTTCTTCCGAATGTGTGTCCGTCAATCAGTCAACGGCTAGTGCGGGCCTACGGTGAGTGTGCGGTCTTCATTGACTCGCATGACGCGGATGCGCGTGCTGGTTGCAATCGCTTCGCCTTCTGAAATGGCGTTATAGGTGCGTTGCCGACCATTGACGACGATTTGTACTTGTCCGCGGCCGGTACCGTTGGCGGGAATGTTCGCATAGACTTGGCCCTCAGTCCCCACAGCACTTTCCAGGCGGACATTGCCATCGCTCTGCAAATCGTGCATTCCCTTGAGCAGGAGCGCAAGGAGCCAGACCATGGTCAGACCGATGGCAATGGCGAAAAGCAAACTGTGCGACCATTCCCATCCAAACGCACGCAGCCCGGCGATTCCACCCCAGCCAAATCCCATCATAAACGCAGCGATGCTCTGGATCGAGAGGACTTGGAATGCATCGCTTGGGTCCCCATCAACACCATCAATTTCAACGTCCAACCCGCCGTCGCCGATGAAGATCATCAACAACAATCGTAGGGAAAAGAACACCGTTCCCACAACTGCAGGGACAGTGAACCACGCTGCTCCGTCTGAGACAAGTACTTCAGGCATGGCAATGCTCCAGAATGCTGCATCAGTCATTATGACTGAAAACTGACTGCCGTGCTTGTCCCTAATCAATATTTAAGAGACGCACAGATGGGAATCACAGCCACAAATCTGTCACCATTGCCTTGAGCACGAAACTCAATGACCCGGCAGGTGTTGCTGCAGGAACGCGAGTTGTCGGTTCTTGGCCTCTGCTGCCTTTTTCCCGAAGCCAATGTGCTCATACGGGGCACCCGTCTGGTCGTACACAATGAATTCGATCTGGTCGGGATGCCCATACCGCTGCCGCAGCGCATCGACAAACGCCGTCTGACCATCAATGCTCATCCACTCATCCAGTTTCGAATGGATCGCCTGAAAGGGAATCTCCCGCCAGTGGCGTAAACGCTGTAACGGGTCAAGGGTTGCGATCTGAGCGTCATCCAGATTGCGGAACATGTCTCGTTGCCGCTGGTGCATCCAGGAACCGCTGGTGGCCTCGACACTGGCGCAGGCAAATCCGTGTGGTCGGCACAGTCGCAGGAGCGTTGCCATGCCGCCAGCTGAGATGCCGCCGATCGCGAGGCGCCGCGTATCGAACGGACCATGGGTGGGCAAGGCATTCACGATGTCGTCGATCTCCTCGGACATTTGGGTGACAACTTCGAGTGTACGTGTCGGGTCCTGCAGCGCTTCATCCAGCCGTTCGCCGTGGCCGGGCAAGTCAACCGTGCATACCGCAAATCCCGCTCTCATCCAGCGAAGGTACCTCCCGGAATCAAGTTCCTTGTTAGCGGTGCGGCCGTGCATCCAGATCAGTGTCGGATGGGCGGCATCGGCTTGCCAATCCGGCTGCACCAGCAGAGCCGGGACATCGGTCGGGCCGATTCGCTCCCAACGAGATTGTGATTTTAACGAAGAGGGCAGTTGGCCTGTAAGATTTACCATGGCCGGAATGATAGGACCATTGGTATTTCGGAGTTGTGCGTTCCATGACCGTTACAACAGCCACAGTGTTTGCGTTACTGGGTCTGGGAATGATCGTACTGGGCTTGCGCGGCCGCAAGGTTGATACGCATCCAATCTGTCGGGCGTGCGGGTTCGACCTGTTCAATCTCAAACCAAATGCCAGCACATGCCCGGAATGCGGGAGTGACATCACAATTCCCCGCGCGACTCGATGCGGAAACCGCCGCAGAAACACTCGTGCAGTGCAACTGGGTGGACTGCTTGTGTTGTTTTCATCCGGCGTCATTTCAATCGCGCTATGGGCACGCTCCGCGCAATTCGATTGGAACACCGTGAAACCGGCCTGGATGCTTCTTCGAGATACAAGGAGCAACGATGCAAAGCGAAGTGACGCGGCACTCGGAGAACTCACAGCGCGCTTCCAGAATGATGCGCTCTCACTGGCGATGCTGAATACGCTGGCTGAACGAACATTGAGCGTTCATGGTGATGACGAGGCGCGATGGTCTGATGGGTGGGAATTGTTGCTTCGCCGTCTGTTGATGCGTGGCGCGCTGAATGACGAGCAGGTTGTCAGGTATGCACGGCAAACGCTTCTGACATCACTGGTCATGCGGCCGCGCGTTCGGCAAGGTCACACCGCGCTCGTCGTAATTGACGTGGACCGACGCCGCCACGCACGGGAGTGTCCGCTGCATCTTGAGGTCTACGGCAAGACGTTCACCGTCGGTGGTGAGGAAACGCTACGCGGGCGAGGTGGGGGATCGACATCACTATGCGCCCTGCATGGCAGCTTCGGCACGCACGTACATATTGATCTCGAACGTGGGAGTTATCCAGTTGTCGCTGCGTGGGACGTTTCACTGATCAATGCGGAGACCGGCCACCAGTATGCACAATGGGTTGAACGCTTTGAATCGAAACTATTGGTTGTCGGTCCGGATGAGGATGACATTCGACACGTCAGTACTCCGAAACTTGATGAACAGATGGAAAGGCGTATTCGCTCTCGTGATGTTGCGATCGCAATGCAGGATGGTCGTTTCTCAACCGGCGTGGTGGACTTCAGACCGCTGCCAATTGATGTCGCGTTCGATGTGTATTGGCGCATCGGTGAGGCCGAGCATCGCGTAGCTGAGGTCGCTCAAGCAGCCAAACCATCAAATGAAGGACGTGGTTACAGCGTGGATCCGTCACTTGACTTTGGGATCCCACCAGAAGAAATCGAGACCATCACCGTGATCCTTCGAGCGAGCAGCGATGTGGCGCGGGGTACGGCAGGGACGACGAGCATTTGGGGTGGCACGCTCGTGTTCAACGATGTGCCGGTGCGTGAGGTTGGCCAGCCGCATAGTACTGATCTGGAAGAGGCGCTATGGTGGCAGGCGGATTTGGATTGATCAATTGACGCGAGGCGCAGCTTGGCTCATGCTTTGCGTATGCTCAAGATCATCAGCGGGGAGTATCGCTCGCGTCAACTGGCCACGCCGCCGGATGAGGCCATCACTCGTCCATACTCAAGACGCGTCAAAGAATCGATTTTCAACCTCTTGCGAGGATGGTTTGAGGATGCCAATGTGTTGGACCTCTTCGCCGGAGTTGGAACAATGGGGCTGGAAGCAGTCAGCCGTGGTGCCAAACAGGTGTTGTTGGTCGAACAGGATCGACACATCTTCAAGCTGCTTGAGCAGAATATCGCAACGCTCGGCTGCGGCGATCGCGCGATCGGGATGATGGGTGACGCGTTGGGTCAGACGAGTCTGCTCCGTGCACCCCAGCCGGTGGATATCGCGTTTGTTGACCCGCCATACGCACTGATGCTGCGACCTGAATCGCGCCAACGTGTCATCGAGCAAATTCGACGGCTACGGGAGATCATGAACGGTCGTGGCTTTGTTGTGCTTCGCAGCCCGATCGAGCCGGATGGTCAGGAGTGGGTCATTGAAGGTTTTGATGGCCCTGAAACACACCGGTATACCAAAGAAATGTGGGTTCTTCTTTACGCCCCCAGTTAAGGGCGATTCAGGATCGCGTAATGCATCCTCTCTGACGGGGAATTCGCTACGCTTCTCAATATGTCCGATGCGCGCGACAGTGCCTCAATTCAATCTGCGGACGCCCGCCGCAATGCAACGGCGATCGTCCGCAAACTCGTCAATGCGGGATACACGGCTTATTTTGCAGGCGGGTGTGTGCGTGATCATCTTATGGGCCATGACCCGCTCGATTACGATATCGCCACCAATGCGAGGCCAAAGCAGATCCTTGAGTTGTTCCCGCGCGCCCAGGCAGTCGGGGAATCGTTCGGCGTGATGCTTGTGCAGCATCGTGGTTACTGTGTAGAGATTGCGACGTTTCGGACGGAGGGTGTGTACTCTGACGGGCGGCATCCTGACTCGGTTTCCTTTTCCGATGCGGAACATGATGCCCAACGTCGGGACTTTACGATCAACGGCATGTTCGAAGATCCGCTCAACGATGAAGTCATCGACTACGTTGGCGGACGGGCTGATCTTGAGAAGAGGGTCATCCGCGGAATCGGGGATCCCCATGCACGGCTGCGTGAAGATCGTCTGCGGATGCTTCGCGCGGTGCGATTTGCGGCGCGCTTTGAGTTTTCTATTGACGCTGACACCGCTGACGCTATTCGCACCGGCGCCGAGCAGCTTCAGGGGGTGAGTCGCGAGCGCATTGGCCAAGAGGTACGAAGGATGCTCACGAACACCAACCGTGCAGTTGCTGCTTGGGAGATGCAGTATCTCGGTCTGGACCGCGTTGTATTGGAGGAAGAAAACATGACTGTCGCGCCGACACGCGTCGGACGGCTCCCGGATCGTACCCCTTATGCCGCGGTACTTGTGGCGTGGCTGTTGGATCGACATGAGTTGAAACATCCCGAGCTGGAAGCATTGCGTGTGGTTTTGGCTCAATGGAGTGGTTCGTTGGTATTTTCGAATGCGGACTATGCCGAATCGACCCGGTGTTTGGAGGTGTACATCGTCTTACGAGATTCCTGGAACACAATCGGTGTTGCCAGCCAGAAGCGCCTGGCGGCCTCAGAGCATTTCCCGCACGCCTTGGCGGTCTATCAGACGCTTGATCGCCCCGGCTTTATCGATGTCAAACGCCGCGTGCAGGAACTGGCTGAAACGGAACTTGCCCCAACGCCGTTGATTACCGGTGAGGACCTCATCCGCATCGGCCTGACACCGGGCCCGGAGTTTCGTCGAATACTTGATGCGGTGTACGACACACAGTTGGAAGGAGGCATCAACGATCGGGACGAGGCCCTGGCCTTGGCCCAGGCCCTTACGAATGGTGGGTTGGAATCTTGATTCCCACCGGCAGCGAAGTCGCCGATGAATGGAACTTTGCGTCTGGTACTGCGTCGTATACCATAGAGGGGCCAAAAAAGAGGTCTTTTCGTGCATCGCGCTGCGAATGCACACAATGGAAAGGTAGAGGGTCAACGCATGTCAAATCGCGCTATTCGTCGTTCACACAGGTTTGTCTTGATGGCTATAGCCGCAATGGCGGCCTTTGTGTTGCCCACCCCTGGAACCGCCAACCCCTATGCTGTCGCCGCGTTAGCGGTGTTCACCGCTGAGGTAAACACCGTGGACATTGTGCATATGCGTGATGGTCGCGAGTTGACCGGCAAGATCCTGAATGAAGACTCGGCACAGATTGTCTTTCGGTATATCGATCCCAATCTGAATTTAGAGACCACGCTCACGCTTCAGAAGCGAGACATCCTTGAAATCGAGCGCGATGTCGCCATTGGTTCTGATTCCCCGCTCGTCGATGAATATGCCGACGATGACGATGATCGTGATGTTGAGCGTTCGCGGCCGTCAGGCATTGAACAAGGCCTGGCTGAGGGTGATGCGGACGATGAAAGTCTTCCGGCGTTTTACGTCATTCCGATGCGCGGCCAGATGGGTACGGACATCCGCTCGGATGCCTATCAGCGCATCGTTGAAGAGATTCGCCGCGAGCAACCGGAGTTGGTCATCTGGCTTCTTGACTGCGCTGATCGAGATGAACTGATGATCTCAATGTCGGACCCGGCTGAAGGTGGTCTCACCCAACTCATTGAGGACTACCGTACGCTCGTTCGCATGCTGCATGACGAGCTTCGAGGAATTCGTCAGGTTATGTGGGTTCACGACTCGTTCGGAATCAGCTCGTTGATGGCGCTTGCATGGGAAGAAATGTACATGGCGCCCGGTGCCCGCCTGACCGGATTCCGTGCGATCTATGAAGGCGCATCTCGCATGGGCGATGCAGACGTGGCTGCGAAAATGGTGGCAGCGTGGATCGGCATTATCAACGGATTCCTTGAACGTGGTGGCCGCCCCATCGAATTGGGTGAAGCCATGTCACGCCCGCATCATCGGCTGAGTGCAACATGGCGCGGCCGACAAGTTGAATGGCGTTTGGATACTTCGGGTGAGTACATCGTCAATGGCAGTGATGAAAGCACCGCTGCATTCCGCGCGAAAACAGCAGAGGACTTTGGGATCAGCAAGGGGACGGCAGAAACGCTGGACGAACTCGCTTTGCTGCTTGGCTACCGCGAGTATCGGGTGATTGAGGGCGGTGCAGAGCAGATCATTGAACGGTACGTCGAGAACTGGCGACGCGCGTTTGAGAACAGCAAGACACTCTGGATGGACTTCAACCAACACATGGGGTGGGCGACAGGTGATCAAACGCGGCAATGGCTGGGGCGGGCTTTGAACGACCTTCGCCGCATCATTTCCGCAGTTCGTCGCTACCCCGCTGTGGAGATCCGATTCTCTATGGAGTACGGACTCGATTTGTTTGCGCTTGAAATGATTGAAGAGGAGTTGCGTGAACGCATGCGTGCACTGAATCAGCGTGATCGCAACCGTGGCCGAGGTGGTGGTGGCGGACGTCCTGGTCGGGGCGGCATGTGACGCGTCACGACTTTCTGTAGAGCAGATTCGCTAGGCAATCAACTTTCTAGCTAGTTAGTGAGATTCTTATGATTCGTACGATTCACAGTATGTTCGCCCTTTTTCTGGTTCTGGCGATCCTGACGCCCGTTGCAGCAGCGCAAAGCATTGATATGCGGCTCGCTGATGGCAGTCGCTGGCGCGGCGAAGTCGGAGATCGCGTTGAAGTAAAGCACGTCCAGCAGGGCACAGAAATCACCATCGTTGGCAAAATCGTCAATGCGGGCAGTGATTTTCTCATGGTGAAGCATGAATCTGCAGGAAGCGAGCGTCAAAGTACGCTCTTCCGAGGCGATATTCGTTCCATTCGTTCGGTGACGGAATCGGAGGGGCAGAGCACGCGCACGCCTACGCGTCGCGGTCAGGATACTCCCTCTCAAAGACAGCCGGACTCAAGGTCACAAAGTGACGCCGCCAAGGGGCCCGGCGTGTTTGTGCTCCCGTTGACCGGCATGGTTGGCCCGCGCATCAATCACCATTTGATCGAAAAGATGGTTGAAGAAGCGGACAAGCATGGCCCGGGCCAGATCATCATTCTGGAACTCACCACCGGCGGTGGGGCTGTCGTCGAAATGGAACAGATCGCTCGCGTGTTGCTGGATGTCAAGCAGCGTCACCGCGTGGTTGCATGGGTGCATGAAGCCATTTCAGCTGGCTGCGCAACGGCCATGCTGTGCAACGAAATCTACTTCAGTACGATGGGGACTGCTGGCTCCATGACGATGTACTCCGGCTCTACGTCGGTCAGTGGTCAGGAGCTGCAGAATTGGTTGCAACGTGGGGGTGAGTGGGCCGAGGCAGGTGGTAATCACCGCTATATCGCTCATGCGATGATTCACGCGCCACTGATGCTCTCGTATGACAAAGATCCCGAGACCGGCGAGATCACCTACTACAACGATCTCTCCGGGGAGTACATTCTTTCCCGGCCCGGAGACAACTTGACCCTCAATGCCAGCAATGCCGTGCACAGCGGATTCGCCGATGGCATTGCTGACACCACTGACGATCTCGCTGAACTGCTCGATTTGCCTGAATGGCGAGAAGTCAACGACTACGGTCGTCGTTTGCACGATGACTGGAACGCACTGGTAGACCGTGCTGAACGTGAACTTCCGCGGTTGATGGCCCGCTACCAGCGTGGTACGTCCGGCGATGCCATGGAAAACCTTCGCCTTCGCATTCGCATCATCGAAGATCTGCTTCGCTGGTGGGACCGTGCCCCAGCTGCGATGATGTACATGCTCGGACCAGACTCCAAAACGGCGTTCGAACGCGAACTTGCAGAATTGCGCAAGCGACTTGCAGATATGACGCGACAACAACGCGGTGCCGGTCGGCGGTGATCTTGGCCAAGATGTGATGGCCCAACGCGACGCACAGTCATCTCCGGCACAGCCGGCAAGGTTCATTGTCGGCATGCCACGTGCGGCGACGACTTGGTTGTGCAAGTGTTTCAATGAACGACCTGACACTGCAGCGTTCGGTGAGAGCATGTTCTTTGGTAGACGCTACGTTGAGCCGCAAGCTGGAGGCGGATACAGCGATCAACAGGTGCAAATGCTTCTGACACGTTACTCCGAAGGCGCGTGCCTGCAATCGGTTCGTGGCGACGGGCCGGGTGCACTCAAACGGGTATCTCGAGACAACCTCGCCCAGGTTCTTGAGCGGGCATTCACAAACCTGCCCGACACTCCAACGCCTGCGCAGGCGTATCAATGCATAGCCGACGCCATTGCCCATGCTGAAGGCAAATCCGTGGCTGTTGAAAAGACGCCGCATCATCTGAATTGGCTCGACCGTATTTTCGAGGCGTTTCCGGAAGCCCGCATCGTTGTGCTTCTCCGTGAGCCGTACGCGTTCATGCTGTCCTACAAGCACCAGGGCGATCGAAAGGCCACAGACCATCGCAAACGGCTGGAGCGACTGTATCACCCGATGGCGTGCGCACTGATTTGGCGTGCCTCAATGCGCTCAGCGCTTGCGGCACAGGCACATCATGGTGAGCAGATCTTGTTCGTCGAACACGAGCGGATCAAATCAGATGCAAATGCAGTTCTGGATGAAGTGCAGCGGTTCTTCCAATTCGAGCCGATGGATCTTGCATCGCGCGTTCCACCTGATAACACCAGCTTTCCGAATCAGAAGCGACCGGAGCTCAAACCGGCCGATGTGTTTTGGATGAATCTTATCTGCGGCCGAGTAATGGCTCGTGCAGGTTACGTCCGCCGTCGTGTGCCGTTTGATCCACTGGGGATTGCCTGGTCGATTCTTCGTTTACCACTGTGGGGCATCGGATGCCTGCTCACGCTCCGCCGCATTGTGGATGGTTCCCTGACGACATACATCATGCGTTGGTTTCGTCCACAACCTCCGCGTGCGTCTCAAGCGTCGACCACCAAGTGACATGGAGATTCAGCGCCGTTCAGGGCTGAATCGGGGGTTGCTTCGGTCCAGCATCCTGCGACTGCCCAACGCCGGCCCCGGAAGCTTGCTGCTGCGTGATCATCTGGGAAATCTGCACGAATCGATTTTGAAGCTCAGCAATAAGCTGCTTCATGTCCGACGCTTCCTGCTCAGAAAGGTTGCCTTTGGTCTTTTCTTCCAGCACTTCCAGCAGGTCAATGCTGAACTTCGCGCCTTCGAGATCGATCACCGGCCGGTTTGTCTTGGGATCCGCATACGCTCCAAGCCCCATGATGGCCTGCGATGCGAGAATGCTCATCAAGGCCTGAAAATTCGGTTCTGGCAACCCTCGTTCACCCTCACTGCTCTGGCCTTGGGCCTTCTGTTCCTTCTCGGACAGACGCTCTTTCTCCGCCTGGGCCTCCGCTTTCCAGTCGCTGTCGATATGCAGTTTCGGCTTCGAGTCGTCTTGAGACATGAATCATCCTTACTGAAAAAAGTGAGCAATTGTGCTTCGAATCAATGCGTTGGACATGGCAGTATAGGGGATAATTTGCGGTACAATCAGTTTTTACTGAATCTCTTGAGGGTCTCTCGGCATGCATACCGCCTCGCGTTTGAATCTCGTTGCAGCAGTGATGGTGCCAGCTGTTGTCTGCATTGCCACCGGTTGTAATAGCGCTTCATCTTCCGGTGCGCGAGAAGTCAGTTTGGCGGAGTTTGCAGATCGTAATGGGCCGGCCCGGCCAGCACGAACACCTGCGCTCGCCGATGAAGATGTATTCGATGACAACGGCCATCAGCGGCAAACCCCTATCCAACTTCAGGCCAGTACACCTCTTCGTGAGCAAACCGCGATGCCGCCTCGTCAACCGACATCGACATCCGACGACCAACGGCGAATGGTTGTGGATGGGCTTGTCGGACAGATCAACGGCAGGCCGGTGTATGCCAATGACTTCTTTGTGCCGATCGAAGATCAGCTTCGTGCACTCAGTCGGCGCGGCTCTCAGCGTGACTTCCGTGCGCAGGCCACCGTGGTGATTGACGATCACCTTCACCAGATTGTCCTCAACGAACTGTTCCTTGCAGAAGCCGAATCACAGTTGACCCGTGAGCAGCAGCAGGGGCTGTTTGCCTGGATGCGGCACCTACGCGAAGTGACCATTGCCGAAGCCGGCGGTACGCGAACCGGCACCGGTCAGCGGCTTCGCGAAACCGAGGGCCTCACGATTGACGAGTACATTCAGCGTCGTCGTGATTTGGGTTTGATCCAGCAACTTCGTGAAGACAAAATCGAGCCACGTGTGATTGTCACATGGCGCGATGTGCAGCGCGAGTACCAGCGACGTTGGGATGATTTCAATCCTCCAGCAACACTGCGCCTTGGACGAATACGGCTGACGACCGACACGCAAGCCGAGGAAATCGAACACGTCAAGCAACAGCTTGATGCTGGCGTGCCCTTTGCGGATATTGCCGCTTCGGTCGGACAGGCCGATGACGGCCAACAATGGCAGCAGTTTCAGATGGGCGGTGGCGGGATTGCCGATATCTCATTGGCCGATCCAATCAAGCAGCGGCTCATTCACCTCGAAGTCGGCGACACCACCGAAGCCATTGAGATTGGCTCGGCAACATGGTGGCTGCATATCGCTGGAATTGATCAGCCACGCGGCCGGGACTTATACGAAGTGCAGCGGCAGATCTATGATTCACTTCATAACCGCCGCTTCCAGGAAGAATTCAATCGTTATATCGATTCGCTGCTGGCCGAGGGCATCTACGACGAGTTCGACAGCATGCTCCAACGCCTTGTGGATATCGCGGTCGTTCGCTACAGGCCATGATGTCACTGTTACGACGACTGCTCGGGATCAGCGATGACGATCAATCGCTGGGCGCTCGTGGCGAACGACATGCATCCAAATGGCTGGCAGCACGTGGCTATCGCGTACTTGACCGCAATGTTTCTTGTGGTGATGACGAAGTGGATATTCTTGCGGTCGATCCGGACGGTCGCACGATTGTTGTCGTCGAAGTGAAGACCCGCCAGTGTGCCCAGCCACCACCGGAGGCCAGCGTCAATCGCACGACGCAATCTCGGCTGGCGCGTTGTGCCGCACGGTTACAGCGAAAGACGCGATATCGCGATCGTCCGTTCCGCTTCGATGTCGTTGCGATTATCTGGCCCGTCGGGTGTGAACCATCCGTGCAACATTGGCCGGGAGCATTTGAATCGCCATTCTAGATCAGTCTCTATGAGATGATGGATCGGCGGTTATTGACATAATCCCATATCACAAACCGATCGAGATCGCGCCCACCGCTGAAAAACACGCGGCCATGGGTGCGCTCAACCATGCGATGCGCAAACTGCACATCATCTTCCGTCTGCCCCCAGTTCGGCAGCAAGAACACATTGATAGTGATCTGCTCACGCGCGCAACGCGCCGCTTCGCGCATGGTGCATTCCTCGGTATGCGCATTGGGCGGGTAAAGCAGGAACAAATGTTGATCTTCGAGGTGCGCTGTGGGCAGTCCGTCAGTGATCAGAATGATCTGCCGATTCGGGGTGTCCTGCGCTGCCAGGAACTGGCGGGCGAGCTGCAGGCCGTGCTGGATATTCGTGAAGTGCGGCGGGATGTCCATCTCGCTGATCTTCGGATCACTCAAATCCGCGCGCAACTGCACCACCGGGTCATAGATCGTCACGGGCCGTGGCATCAATCCGGGAATCTCGGAAATGTGCCGCGGCTTGGCAAACGTCGCCATTTCAATGAACTGAAGATAATCACCGGGATACTCCGAGCGAATCAGCCCGTCCAGTGCAATTGCCATGCGTTTGACGTTGATGTACTGACCACCGTGACGCATCGAGCCGCTCATGTCCATCACCACTGCTGTGGCACACTTGGGCGTATTCCGTGTGTGATGAATTTCGATATCACCCGGCTGCATGCGCACCGGATCGCCGGATAAACGTGAGTATCGTTGGCGAAGCATGGCATTGATCATGGATTGTGGAATATCCATGTGCGTGGCTGAATCGCCGAACTCATATGGCTTGGTCTTGGGAATCTCCACTGCGCCTTCGCCGGTGATCGGACCACTATGGCGGCCGCGACGTGCTGCTTCCAGATGGCTGAAGATTTCCTCAAGCAAACGAGATTGAAAGAGACGAAACGCTTTGGGCGTCAACTGGTACCCGTCACGGGTGAACTCAATGCCCTGGCGCTCGGCAGCTTCACGAATGTAATCCTGAATCTGCTGCTGTAGGGCGCTGAGTTGCTGCATGTCTCCTGGCTCGGCAAATTCCGCAAGGGTATCCATGTCGATCACGCCGACCTGTGCTGTTTCGCGGGCCTCTCGCAATTGTTCGAGCAGGCGGTCAATCGTTTCGAGTTCTTCCTTGACCTCAAGTGCCTTGGGAACATCCATCGATTGGTTGCCAATGAACTCGTACCTCGAAGCGAGGTCATCCACCTGGTACTTTTCACCAAGCCGTTCGATCAGGTGCAACAATCGGCGGTTAAAGAGAGAATGTTCGTCCTCTGCGTGATACCAAAGCCGCTCTAGTCCGTGCAGTTGTTCTGCTGCAACCTCGCGGCGAAACCGATCAGCCCAACGAGCCGGCGGCTGCATCTGGCCAGCGAGAGAGATGTAACTGTCGCGCGCAGTCGCGCGAACCGTGTTGGTCTCGTACGTTGCCAGGATCTTCCGCTTACGCTCTTCGAGCATGGCGATGAGCGCATCAATACTGGGGCCAAGACCAGCGATCTGGCTTGGATCGATCTCGACGGCACGAGCGATCTCTTCCTCGGTAAGCTGTCGTGTCCCGCCAAACATCATCAGGTGCTCAAACGCGCCGGACACCATATCCGGAGGTGGGGCGGTTGGATCGGGAAACTTCACAGGGTTGTACCCCTGGTATGTATGGATGATCCCGCCAAGTTTGTCATGCTGATCGGTCATGGGAGCGTCGCGGCGATTAGGTGATTTCGTAGGTGATGCGGCCGTGGCGCTGAGCGCGAGAAATGCGATTCGTGACATACAGCCCGGCCAGGACGAACTCGACACACGAAGCGCGAACCCCATGATCTTTTGCGGGGTTGACCTCGAAGGCCTTCTCCCATGCGGGTGGCACACGATTAAGTAGTTTGGCGTACTGCGATGATGGCAACATGTCACCAACTTCAATCTTTACACCCTTGCCGAAGATATCTGAGATTTCATCCAGACCGTGCTCATCCACGTACTCTTCAAAAACCACTCGAATGGCCTCAGCGAGTATGGCGTCAATCACCTGCCGCTCGGACATCTGGCTGGTACCCATCATGTCCAGTTCAAGCTTGCCCATGCACGATGCGTAAAGGTGGCCAAGATCGCTGATACGCGGCACAGCAGGGCGTTCCTTAAGACGAATGGCACGTTGACGCGCGTTGGCGATCAATGTGCGATAGTTAGCGATACTCAGCCGCGCACTGACGCCTGACTGATGATCCACGTACTTACTCTGCCGAGCACAGATGCTCACTTGCTCGATAATCTCGTCCATAAACGGCGGAACCACTACGGGATACTCTCCATCAAGATCAATACCGGCCTCCAGCCGCGTGATGTTGACCCCCATCTCGCGTTGCTGTGGGTAATGGGTTTGAATTGTCGTACCGATTCGATCCTTGAGTTGTGGAATCACCTTTCCCGAGCGGTTGTAGGTTGTCGGGTTCGCGGAAAACAGGACAAGGACATCGATGTCAAAGCTGATCGGATAGCCGCGAATTTGCACATCGCGCTCTTCGAGAATATTGAACAGGCCGACTTGAACAAGATCGTCAAGATCTGGCAATTCATTCATGGCAAACACGCCCCGGTGCATTCGTGGAATCAGGCCGAAATGCAGCGCGTCTTCAGTTGACATGCTCACGCCACCGGCAAGTTTTGCGGGATCAATCTCGCCAATGACATCTGCGAACTTGGTACCGGGGGAGAGCCGTTCTGCATAGCGGTCCTCCCGACGCCACCAGGCAATGGGAATATCTCGCTCGTCTCGACTGTTAAGGAACTCATGTGCAATACGCGTGATCGGTTGTTGTGGGTCTTCGTGGACTGGACAACCGGGAATGTCGATATAGGGAATCTCCGGATCGAGAAAACGCGTCAGCATTCGCATGAGGCGACTTTTCGCCTGCCCCTTCTCACCAAGAAAGAGCATGTCGTGGCCAGCGATGATGGCATTGGTGATCTCAGGAATCACAGTGTCGTCGTAGCCCAGAATTCCGGGGAACAACTCATCACCACGCGCCAGCGCCCGTGTGTAATTGTCGTGCAACTCTCGCTTCACCGACTTGGAAGTCCAACCGGTTTCGCGAAGTTCATGCAGATTCGTTGGCTTGGACATCGTATCGGTTGGCATGCATGATGCTATGCGCTCCCCGTGGGGTGGTGCGAACTGGCCAACGGTTCTATTGTGGTGAGTTCATACCCGAACTGAATTAGAATCATGGTCGGCCGACTGGCCCCTTGCATACGGAGAAAAACAACAATGGCGATTCGAAAAGGCGACAAAGCAGCATCATTTGCACTGCCAGCGAAGCCCGGTGAAGTGGTGGATCTCAATCAATCGATCGGGTCCGACAAGGTCGTGCTGCTGTTCTTCCCGCTGGCGTTCAGTCCGGTCTGCACGACCGAGATGTGCATGATGCGAGACTCATGGAAAGAGTGGGAGGCACTGAACGCAAAAGTGTATGGAATCAGTGTGGACAGCCCGTTTGTGACGGACAAGTTCCGCGATGCAGAACGGCTGCCATTTCCCGTACTCTCCGACTTCAACAAGGACGTCTCGCGAACCTATGGCGTGCTGCACGAAGACCTCATGGGCCTCAAAGGGGTCTCCAAACGCTCAGCATTCGTCATCGGTTCCGATGGGACGGTGCTGTACGATTGGGTGAGTGATGACCCTGGCCAGCAGGTGAAGTTCGAAGAGATCAAGTCCGCATTGGCGTGAACGACGTGCACGCCACGGTGATCAATCAAAACAAGCGGTCGGCCTCACTCGGGCCGACCGCTTGTCATGGTGAACGCTGAGTACTTGCGGCAGGTCAATCCAGCCGTTCGAGCAGGTCCTCAAGTGCAGTGCGCAACTGGGCATCATCGCCAATCGTTTCCGCTTCAGGCGTCTGATCCACAATGATGTCAGGGATCGCGCCGCGATCCTCCATATCCGTGCCGTCGGGAAGATACCATCCTCGGAAGGGCATGCGGACGAATGTGCCGTCAATCAACGAAAACCCGCCGGTGGAAATCACACCGCCATAGGTTTCCTGACCGACCAGTGTGCCGCGATTCAGCGTCTGGAAGGCATGAGAAACAATCTCAGCGTTCGAGAAGCTCTTCTCGTTACACAACATGTTGATCGGCAGCGTGTAACGCTGGATAAACAGGCGATCTTGCGGGTAATGACCGACCGCATCCAGCGGTGCTCCGCGCGGGATTGTGTATGCATGCTCCTGCACCATGATCGACGCAAGCAAGCGATCTGCGGTCCATCCACCGCCATTGTTGCGCACGTCGATAAGCAGGCCGTCCTTATCGCCTGCTGCGGCGTAAAGATCGCGTTCATAGACATCGAGCGAAGGTTGGTTCATACCCTGGATGTGAATGTACCCGACCCGGCCATCAGACCATTCCTCGACAAGACTGCGGTTGTGCTCAACCCATGCGCGGTACTTCAGCGATGATTCCGCGCCGTAGGAGATAGGCGTGATGAGCGCATCAAGGCGGATCGAATCACCGTTATTACGTTGGCGCAAAATCGTGACGATGGTTTCATCGCCCACCTTGCCTCGAAGCGCTGATTCAAGCGTGTCCGTTGGGCCAAAGGGTTCCATGTCCACAGCAGTAATGATGTCACCTCGCTTGAGTTGCATGGGACCGGTTTCTGCAGGACCATCGGGAACGATATGCGTTACACGGAAGCCATCGTTGCCATCATCAAGTGCAACGCGAGTGTGCATCGTGCCAATGCGGCCGCGTGCCTCTCGATTCGGTGAACCCGGTGCACTGGCACGAATGCCCAGGTGAGACCCATCCAACTCACCGAGAAATCGATTGCCAACGTGATTGAACTCATTTGCGGTGCGGGTCTGACGAGCCAGCGCGTGATAGTCTTCGGTAACCTGCCCCCAGTCGAGTCCTTTCATGTCGTGGTGATAGAACATTTCGCCAAGTGTCCGAGCCGCTTCACGAAACTTCTGACTATTCTGCTCTTGCAGATCAATCCGAATGCGATCACTGAGATCTGCATAGTCTCGCCCGCCCCGGCCGCTGGTATTGATCATGCCGGGCCGCCCGCTGGTGACAAACACAATCTTCTCGCCATCGAGGGTCAGATGCTGCACGTTGACATTGCCGGTAATCTGGTTGCGGTCACTGCCATCCCACTTCAGCGAGAACAGTGAGCGGCTGCCATCGACGGTCGCTGCGAAAACAAACCGATCACCACCGGGCGTCAGTTCAAGATTGCTTGCTGAACCCGGAATGCTTGTCATGCGTTGCAATCGCAGATAGGCATCATCCAGATGCCACTGCACCGGTTCGACCTCTTCATCTTTCTTCTCGTCGTCCTTCGGCTTCGTGGAGAGTGGGCGGCGTCGCTTTGCGCTGCGCACGGCGTCTTCGTAATATTTGTCCAGTTCGCGCGGCGTGAGACTTTCAAGTTCGCGATCCAGATACACACGCCACACGTCGTACTCGCTGTTCACTCGATTCGACCGGAACGCCAGAATACGGCCGTCTGCCGACCAGCGAGGATCAACATCGTTGTTCGGATGCCGAGTGATGTTTACAGCATCCTCAGAACCGTCTGCGGCGATGATATGAATGTCCGAGGAAAAGTTGAGGTTGTTCACCGCATAGGCAATGTGCCGGCTGTCGGGGCTCCATCGCCAATGCAGACGGTGGTCCCAACTCTCCACCAGAGCATGCTTCTCGCCAGATTCCAGGTCGAGAATCATCAAATCACCCCGTCCGCGGCGAAAGGCAAGTGACGATCCATCCGGCGAGGGACTTGCCTGACGGTCGTTGTGCTCGGTTTGCACGACCGGTTCGATGTAGAACGCCATGGCATCGTGCCAACGCTTCGGGTCAAGCTCCTTTGGCAGGTCTTCATCGTCTACTTCCTTCTCGGCATCTTCCTCACTGACGTCGTCGCCGTTGTCATCGTCATAATCCACACGAGGTCCGCCGAATGCCTGCATATCCGCATCGGCATCATCAAGGTCATCACGGATTGCCACGGCGTCATCTTCATCAGATTCTTGCAACGCCAACTCGAACTGCTCGCGAATCTCACCACGTGTTGTCGCAACGGTTGCAGCGTAGATTGAGTCCGTGCCGTCTTCATCACTCGTGAAATACAATTTCAAGCCGTCGGGCGACCACACGATGTCAGAATGACGGGCATGTGAGTTGGTGATGCGGCGAGTAGGGCTTTTGTCATCAATGTTCCGAATGTACACCCGGCCGTAGGCAATTGCCGCCATGACCTGTCCATCCGGACTCAATGCTGCTTCGGTGGTTTCACGGCTGATCTGTTTGAGTTCATAATTGTCACGGTCGTCCTCCACCGCCGTGATAGACAACGGCTTCGGCTCGGCCTCCAGGTCATTCATGTCCACTCGATACAGCGTATCCCACACCATAAGGACGACGGTCTCGCCATCAGCGGACACATCGAAATCCTGTACATCACGTCCGTCAAAAGATGTGATCCTTGCCTGCGTCACCTCACCTTCCGTGGCACTCATTCGGTAGAGGTTGACGGTGTTCATTTCACGATCGCTCATATACAGCAGTGTGCGCCCTTCCGGCCCGCCCCAGCGTGCCTTGCCATCGTTGCCTGCCCATTCGGTCAGTTGCGTGAAGGAATCGTCTGAGCGGTCATACACCCAGACGTTCTGCGACTCACTGCCACGATAATGTCGGCGATCCCATCCGTAGTAGAATCCGCCTCGAGTAAACGCCACACGCGAGCCATCCGGGCTGATGACAGGGTGCGATCCGAACGCATCGTGCACTCGCAAGAGGTCGCCTCCATTTGGGCTGACCATGTACGGTCGCATCGAGCGATACACATCTGCTTCGAGCAGGGCGTCGAATGTAATCACTGCATTGCCCTCATCATCCACGCCGAATCCGGTGATCGTGCAGGTGCGATCGATATCCGTCACACGGCGAATGTCGGTACCGTCTGAGTTCATCATCCAGATGTTCCCGTATCCATCGCGCGTCGACGTGAAGGCAATGTGCCGACCATCAGAACTCCACGCAGATTGCAGATCGTCAGCAGGGTGATTCGTCAGGCGCATGGCCTGGCCGCCTTGGATTGACACTTTCCACAATGCACCGCGCCATGAAAACACAACTCGTGATCCATCAGGACTGATTGATGGGAGCCGTGGCAGGTCCACGTTGCTTTGCTCGTTCACCGCGGCAGCCGGGGCCGCGCTCAAGAGCAATGTAGAGATGACGAAGGCCAGTACGAGGGGAAGTGATTTGGTCAACATGGGCTTTCCTGTAGCTTCGTTGTGGTTATTCCAGTGACTTGGAGTCAAGCCGATGCGTGTTTTGCGTCAAGGCCTAGGCGACCAGTGTATCGCATAGGCCCTACCGATGAGTCGCCAGGGCGTTGCGTGAACCGGCCACAGCAATTTTTATTGACCGTGGCACTAGATGCGCAACAACCAGTGCGGATTATGCAGGCATTGAACCTGTGAAATACATCCAAAATCGCGTACATGAGGCAACTTGGGCAGCTTCACAGCCGATATGAACCCCTGCTACAGGAGTGCCAACGTCATGGAAAAGCAAAGACCCGTTTCCGACCGAATCCGTCCGATCCTTGAAGCCATGGAGCGATCCATTGACTCGGCACGTCGCAGGCGATGCCAAGGGACTGACAACGCTGACGATCGCACTCCAACGCACACCGGCAAGGTCGATTCAGGCGGGACGCACTCCCCCAACAGGCACGAGAAAAGCGATCTGCCGCGCCCCTCCAGTGGCGATGACAGCCCGCCACGCCTCAAAGCCCGGCCGAAAAGACCGATGAATCTCAAGGACAATTCATGGCGCTCGGCAAGCTGAACGATTGAATCATTTTGCCCTTTTGATCCAACCCCACTTTAGATGAAGCGTGCCACCGCTCGGCAGTGAATTCTGCCGCGTTTCTCGTCGATGCTTCTCGATGCACTGCCCCAGGCGCGGCAGTGCGTCAAGCAGTGAGGCGTCAGCAGTGGAGCATCACCATGTGGAAGCCGTTTGGCAACTCGAATCATCAGGCAGCAGCGCTGCAGGCCGGCCCCGGACGCGCTGCCCTGCATGCAGGCGATACACGAAAGTACGACATCGCCGAGGTAGAAATGATCGGCGATATCGCCGTGGCCACCATTACTGTCGAGGAACTCTCGCTTGAACACGGCGTGGTCCTGCTTGCTGATGTTCTCGATGACCTGGTTGAATCAGGCGTGCAGCACATGGTGCTTGACATACAAAATGTTCGGCACATGGATTCCGCATGCGTGGGTTGCATGGTGGAGACGCTCAACAAGCTCGCCCGTTCGGGTGGCCGAATCGCGCTGGCCAACCCCGGATCAAGCGTCGCCTACCTCTTTCGACTTACGCGCCTCGATCGCGTGTTCCCGATCTGTAGCGATGTGATGGCCGCCGTCAACACCATCGAGCGTGGCATGCAAGAACGTTGAGCATTCAGCCATGACTCGCGCCAAGGGTTTCCTCAGGCACTGAAATGGTTGCATCGCTGTTCAGAGCGATGCAACCATAGTGGACATTGTCTGAGTGCATGCGTTCTCAGCTCCATTCACTGAGAAGAATCAGCAGGTCGCTCACATCAACCATACCATCGCCATTGAGATCGCCTTCGCACGATTCATCGCGCGGACATGGCCCCCAATTGCCGAGAAGAATCAACAGATCGCTTACATCAACAGCGCCATCGCAGTTGAGATCAGCCGGTGGGCAAGGCGTTGGGTCAGAACAAGGGTTCCACTGGGCAATGCGTGAAGTATCGACCTCGCCGATTGATGTGAACAGACCGCCGATGATCACGGTCGAGTCGTGTTCACCCAGGGCGTACACGGTGCTACTGGCCGCTCCGCCGAGCGAGAGCCATTGCTCGCCATCCCATCGCGCAACACGCGGGATCGATTGACCGCCTGCGGTCGTGAAGGTGCCGCCTGCATAGACATGCTCGTCAAATTCCTCGATTGCGAACACTGTGTTGTTACTCATCCCCACGCCAAGGGGATGGAACGCTTCACCATCCCACAGCGCGATACGGTTCGCTGCCACGCCACCAGCTTGGGTGAACGCACCACCGACGTACAGACCTTCATCAGCGGAGGCCATTGAGTTCACCTGGTTGTTCATTCCGCTGCCAACAGCACTCCAAGTGGTGCCATCCCAGCGTGCCAAACGATTGACCGTCACACCGTCGACGACCTGGAAGTTGCCACCGATGTAAAGGTTGCCATCGTGTACTGTCATTGCAACGACGGGGTTGTCCACGCCAGAAGCGATCGCCTGCCATGACGATGATGCTGGGTTCCAACGGGCAAGACGCTGCATGGTGACACCGCCTGAGTTCGTGAAGACCCCGCCCGCAATGAGATCGCCGTTGAACACCTCGAGTTGGGTGGCGGTAAAGTTGAATCCATCGCCCATGGCCGACCAATTTGCGCCATCAAAGCGCGCGACGCGATTAGCAGCAACCCCGCCAGCAGAAGTGAAGTTACCCGCAGCGATGAGATCACCTTCGAACACGATCAGGTCGCGTACTGACCCGGAGACGCCATCGTCTGGCGCTTCGCCAAGCGGATGCCATGTCTGTCCATCCCAGCGGGCGATTCGGTTGATCTCGTTCCCGCCGGCAGATGTAAAGTTGCCAGCGGCGATGAGATCGCCGTTCCATGTCGTGACGGCACGGACTTCTCCACTCATGCCGGGAGTACCCATTGCCGGATCGATCACGTCACAAGGTTCAGCCGAAGCGGTTGCGGCCAGACACACGCCTGCCGGCAACCAGCAGAGTCCACGCGTGATGAATGTTCGAGCCATGTGATACCTCCTCTTTCCTTTGGGTCAAGGGCCATGCGCACCTGCGTGCACGATGCACAATTGCAAGCCACATCGCCACAATCGAGCTTGTTTACACAGCAGGATACAGGACCTGTCAAGACTGTTGTCGTGGAAAGCTCATCCCATACGGGGCCGGATTTCCGTTGGTATCACGTTCCTGCACCACCTGTGCCTTTTGACAGGGTGCAGGGGGGTTAACGGAATCTGATGCTCTGGAGGTTGAGGTACTATGGGTTCGCAGTGATGACTGGCCGGAGCACTGTTTTAAATTTTTTCTGCGAAGATCTGCGTTGCCCAGCTGTCCACAGGCAGCCATGAGGGTGCGGCCGAGGGTTTGGCGTCGCTTGACCAGTTGTCCGTTGGCCATGATTCGGGCGATGAATCGCTGAACGTGTGCCTCATCCGGCGCAGGCCATGGTGAATTTCGTATTGGGTTGTACGGAATGACATTCACGGTGCATGAAAGCGGTTTGAGATACCTGCACAGTTCGTCAGCATGGGACATCTGGTCATTCACGCCGGGGATCAGCACATATTCGATGAGTATTCGAAGAGCATCGCGGCCGGGCCAGGCAAGCATTGCATCCATCAACTCGGCCATTGGCGTCGATTTGTTGACCGGCATGATTTGTGATCGAATTGCATCGTTTGGCGCATTTACTGAAACAGCCAGACGCAGTTTGTGAAAGCCGGGCTCGCTCACGAGCTGCGCAAGTTTGCGGATGCCCGCAGCTCGGCCGACTGTGGAGACGGAGATGCGTCCCGGCGCAATCGCAGGGCCGTTGGCGTCGGTGAGGACTCGAATGGCCTGGACGACCGCCTCCGGATTGTGCATCGGCTCGCCCATGCCCATAAAGACGATGTTGCTGATCGGGGCGTCAAATTGAAATCTGGCAGCTCGCCACTGGCTGATGATCTGTGAAACTGTTAAGTTCCTGAGCAGACCCATTGTCGCAGTTTCACAAAAACTGCAGCCCATCGCGCAACCAACCTGCGATGACACGCACAACGAAACTCGCGGCCGGCCGGTGCGACTCGTTTGGGGCAGGATAACGGATTCAGTTTCCAGTCCACCGTCCACCTGCTGCGTGAATTTTGTCGTTTCTCCCTCGCGACGCGTCGTCAACACTTGCTGGCTGGGAAGAGTGATCCAATGCTGTTCAGGAGTGATGTTGTTTCGAAACACGTCACGGTAGATCGAAAGCGCCATCGGCCTCGCCACGCCATGCGCCGCCGCAGATATTGCGAACTGGTCGCTCGTCAGTGCAAGGATGTCAATGGGCGAGTCGGTCATGACGGTGCCCGTATTGGAATACGGTCGGGGCGATTAGTGGTGCAAGTCCTTCACCAGACCACGATAGCGCCGATCCACTGGCATCAACAGTAGCGCGATATTTTCAAACAGCCGATTCGTTAGCCGCTCGAATGCTGGGTAATGCGCATCAGTCTCTTGACGAAGTTGCTCGCGCGCAATCCCGGTCTTGCTCAGCAATTCCGGATCGTCCTCAGCGACGCTGTCCATCGTCTCGAAATCGATCTCGGGGTGATACTGAAATGCGTAGGTTCGCAGTCCAGCAGTCCACGCCTGCACTTTGCAACAGTCGGAACTGGCCAGCAGTTTCGCCCCTGGGGGAAGCTCAGTCACGCAATCGTAATGAAAATGGGCCTGAATCGATCGCCACGGAATGCCTGCGTGTATCGGGTCCTCTCGGCCGACCGGGGTCAGGGCTACTTCGTGCCAACCAACTTCAGGCCCATCACTCATGGTGTCGACTTCCCCACCGAGGGCTCGTGCGAGAATTTGGGAGCCAAGGCACAAGCCAACAACAGGCATCTCTCGTTCATGTGCCTGTCGCATCAACGCCATCTCCGGCTCGAGCCATGGAAGAGAATCATCGTTGGCAGATTGAGGCCCGCCGCAGGATACGATCCCATCAATGTCATCAAGGTCAGCAGGGATGGGATCATTCAGGTGCCGGCGGACAAGTCGCAACCGATGGCCATAATGGCTTAGCGTGCGGCCGAGGCGTTGAATGCCAGTGCGGGTCGTATGTTCGAAGACGAGAATGGCCATGGGTGCAAAGCGTAGAGCAGTGGGAAGAACCCGGCAAGTGCATGCGGCCAATCCAGTGAAAGTCAATGACGGATCAGAATTGTCGCATCGTGGCCAGCCAGATAATCCTGGGTAAAGTGCACTCGTGGGCTACGGCTAAGTGCCCAGTCGAGCCAACCGATGGTGGAGAAGCGCCGTGCTGGGCCGAGCTCACGTTCAAGCCACTTCGGGTCAGGTCGATCCGAGAGAAAATTGAATATGACTCCTTGAGCTGACGCTTCAAACGCAGACTCAACCAACCGGTAGGCATCGGGATCGCTCATCGTGTTGAGCGTGCCAGACAAAACAGCGAAGTCCGCATGGTGTTTCTGCAAGGTATCCAACTCCTCCAGGACATTGCTCTTGTGGAACGTGCAACCCGGCAGTTCCCGGCTCCGGGCCGTGTGAATAACTTGTTCCACCGCATCGATGCCGATGAACTGTTTGAATGGAATCTCGCGTTCGATCAATTGCTGCGCGAAATCGCCGGTGCCGCAGCCGATGTCCAGCACAGTGCTTCCCGACAGATCCACCATGTTGAGAATGATGTCAAATCGCAGCACCTGGGTCTCTCGGCTTCCCCACAGCGCAGCTTTAAACCCTGGTTCACCGGGTCCGTAATGTTGAGCGGCTTCCCGGTAGGGCTGAAGATGCATCTCATCGGATTCACTCATCATGCCGAGTGTAGCGGCGCAAAGCAGCGACGGGTGGTACGATGTAAAACTGATGGGGTACATCCCCGATCAGACGGTTGATCCCTTTTGCTTGGAGGTCATCATGGACAGTGAACAAACACCATCCTCTCCCCAGCCGCAACCGGTCCCACAGGTGGTGCATATACGCTCACGCCCGGGCGGACTTTGGACTGCACTTGGCCTGGTGGTTGGCTTGTGTGTCTTTGGGTTCATTTTCGTGTTGGGGATTGCACTCGGCATAATCGGGACGATCGCTAGCTCCAGCGCAGAGACTGTAATTCTTGAGCAGACGTATCGCGACGGACGACAGGGCAAAATCATGATCCTGCCAATTCAAGGAATCATTGATGACCGCCAAGCCCGCTTCGCCCGAGCTGCGGTCGATCACATTCTTGACGATCGCGCCGTCAGTGGCGTGGTTCTCCGAGTGAACTCGCCCGGTGGGGGGGTGACTGCCTCTGATGAAATCTGGTACGAGGTCAATCGACTCCGGCAACGCAATGTTCCGGTCGTTGCAAGCTACGGCGGTCTGGCTGCTTCTGGTGGGTACTACATTTCCTGTGCGACAGATTACATCATTGCTCAGGAAACCAGCATCACTGGAAGCATCGGCGTGATTGCGCAGATCTTCACCATGGAAGGTCTAATGGACAAAGTCGGTATTGAGCCGGTGACGCTGGTTGCGACCGGCTCACCTGAAAAAGCGGTCGGCAACTACATCTTCCGCCAGTGGGATGAACACGATCAACAGCGAATTCTCACAATGCTGGATGCAGCATACGACATCTTTAATCGGCGCGTGCGCGATGGGCGTGGCCACGTTATCACCGAAGATACGACGTTCGACCGCATGGCCGATGGCTCGATTTACACCGCGCAACAAGCACTGGAAGGCGGGTTGATTGATGGCATCGGGTACCTCGATGATGCCATCGCCCATATTGAGCAGATGGCCAGTCTCACCGCCGGGCGCGCGGAAGTCGTTCGGTTGTCAGAACCACCACGACTCTTTGGGGGCATGATGCGCGGCAGCGCTGCAACTCAGCGGCCTGACCTTTTCGATGCAGATGCAATTCGTGGCCTGGTCAATGATTTCAGCGCTCCGCGCGTAATGTTCCTGATGAAATGATCTCCCTGCTTCCGCGATGTCACGGCGTGTGGCTGACGCTGGTGGTCGTAACAGCGTTGCTGTTGTTCTCGCCAGTCTTCGCGGACGACGAGGCATTCATCACCGCAGACAACCTCACAGATGAGCACGTCCTCGCTGCGATCGACGCCATCGTGGAAGGGCTGTACGACCGGCAGCATCCTGAGCACTTTTGGGAGCGGGGTGCCGGGCGTGGCGCCGGTGGTGAACATCAGGGTGGCGGATACACAGCACTCGTGGCCCTGGCCTTGTTGCACGCTGGTGAGTCGTACCAGAGTCCGCGACTGCGCGAAGCAATCGAGTACCTTCAGCGTATTGAATTGCAGGGAACTTACGCTGTCTCAGTTCGTTTGAGTCTTTGGGCCAACCTGCCTCCACGATTTGAACCGAATCTTCGAGCAGATGCTCAGTGGTTGATGGACGGATTCTCAGAGCAGGTTGGGTCATGGACGTACTACCAGCACCCGGACACAACCCGCCGCGACAACTCGCTTCGGCAGTTCGGGGCATTGGGTCTGTGGGATGCCGGCAAACGTGGGGTACGGGTACCGAGTGCCATCTGGCACGCCATCGAAGGTGAACTGCTGGAAATGCAGACGCTTGAAGGGGGTTGGAACTATACCGGCTCCGGCCCGGCTACTGGTTCGATGACAGTAGCAGGATTGGCGACGTTACTTATCACGCAGGATCTGCTGCATACAGACGCCTATCGATCTTTGCGAACCACCACTCCGACGGCACAACAGAAGGGGCTTGAGGCAGCGTGGCAATGGCTCGATGAACACTTCTCCGCAACAGAAAATCCTAATCGCAGCGAGTATTTCTACTACTACCTCTATGGTCTGGAGCGCGTAGGTCTGGCCGGAGGCCGAAAGTATTTCGGAGGAGAAGACTGGTATCGACTTGGTGCGGCAGAACTCTTGCGGCGGTTTTGCAGATGGGATGTGCAGACGCGAACAATGCACTTGCATTCGCAGGTGGGGGGTGATGGTGCACGGATCCGCAACGACGATCTTGCGTTCGGCCTGATGTTCCTCAGCCGTGGTCGATTGCCGGTTGTGATCAACAAGCTTCGCGATCCATCAATTCGCTGGAACAATCGGCCACGCGATGCAGCGAATCTGGCGATATGGATCGCTGGTGAAACAGCGCGTCACGTCCTATGGCAGGTCACTGACATCAATGCCCCTTCGGAGCAATGGCTTGATGCACCACTGCAATACTTTTCGTCCAATGAAGCAATTTCGTGGGCGGAGGATGAAGACGATGAACGATGGCGCAATCTGAAAGAGTATCTTGATCTCGGCGGCCTGCTCTTTGCGGTCAATGAAGGTAGCACTCGTGCGTTTGCCAATTCCATTGAAGCTACGGGACGAGCGATGTATCCGGACTATGAATGGCGTACGCTGTCTCCGGAGCATTGGGCTTATGACATTCACCAGCCGGTCAATCGTCATCGACCGCGATTGCGAGCACTATCAAACGGCGTGCGTGACCTGATCATTCTGGCTGTAGAGGGTGATCTGTCAGCGACCTTGCATACACGCAACTTGAGAAACACCACACACTATCACACCGCGAGCAACGTGTACTTCTATGCTTCGGAGTTAGACAGACCACGTCCCCGATTGTCCGTACTTCGTAGTAATGCACCACGATCCGATGAACACTGGCCTCGCGCCACAGCGATCAGCGGCACGATCGTGCAAGCTCAATATGAGGGCAACTGGAACCCTGAACCACGTGCACTGGAGGCCTTCGTGCGCTGGATGAACGCCAGGGACGAAGTTGAAGTCACGCTCAAAACGCACCCGCTTGCTGAGATTGATACCATTGAACCGAAGCCGATGCTCGTTCAAGTTCGAGGTGTGCACTCAAAGCAGTGGACCGAGCGCGAGCAGCACGCTATTGAACGGTACTTGGAGAATAGAGGGATCATTCTCTTTGAAACAGTTGGTGGAATGGGGGATTTCGCAGAGAAGGCGGAGTTCACTGTCCAGCAAATGCTGGGAACAGAAGCCCGTCCGGCGTCTCGCAGCCGCATCGTGACAGGCGATGGCCTTCGCTATGGCCTCGATCTCTCGAGAATCGATTATCGTCCGTACACCATGAATGCCCTTGGTTCGCTGGAAACAACCTCACGACTTCGCGGAATTACAATCGATGGAGAATTTCGTGCCATGTTCAGCCGTGATGACCTTTCACACGCCATGCTTGATCAACCATGCTGGGGGATCAATGGATACTCGACCGATTCGGCTCGGCGGCTGTACCGGAATATCGTCTTGTATGCAGAAGCACATGCCAACTCAGATGGATGAAACACGATGAAGCCACGATGTTCAATCTGCTCACTTGTGATCGCTCTTGGGTTGGGTATGGCTATGACATTGCTTGTGGCAAGCCGTGCCGACGATTCGCGTGCGTTAGATCAGATCATGGCCGAGCAAGCTCAGGATCGTCAATCCGGCTGGCGCTGGCTCATGAAGAAGGATGCTGAGAGCGGCGCTCCACGTGCCGCAGTGCATCTTGATCTCATTCGCGAGAAGCTCGAATCTGCACCCGATGAGGTGTTGTTCGATGCAAGCGACGCGCTTCGGCGTGGTGACCTGTGGGACTGGGATGTACTGCCGAGTGAACTCGTGCTTCGCGAAGCCGCGTTGCGAGCAGCAGGTGATGATGCTGATCGCGAACTAGTGATACGACAGATGGCAACATGCCCGCTGGATGCCGATGAGCAACTTGTTCTCCCCGTGCTGAAAGACTTGGTTCGAGTTGAAGATGAGCATCTGCAAAGGCGCGCTATTGAAGTGGCGTTCGGCTGGATCGGACCGGAAAGAAACGAGCGCCTGATGATGTTGCCGCTTCGTGTCGAGGAAGATACCCGTCGCCTTGTTCGCGTGGCTGTGTATTGGAGCCAACGATATGACACGCGCGCGGCTTCCCCACGTTCATGGGCGAGAATTGACGCCGAGGCAGCACGGTCACAGTTACAGCACAGTGTGACAGACCACGAAGGGATGGCCTACGTCGCCGCGCTGCTAGCCGAGCATAGTTTGCCACGAGACGAGGCAGTAGAACTGGCGAGGAAATGGATCGTAGATCTTAATAATGACCGCAAACGTGCGGGAGCGTTGCTGGCGGCTTTACTTGGAGAACACGCAGAGCTCTTAGTAGAGGCGTATGAAGCTGCCTCTGACGGCGATGTTCGAACAACGCAGCGTGCAGCGTTGATGGCGCTGGGCCGCGAAGTCGGTGACGGTGATCCGCTGGAGTTTACCCATCGTGCAGCACATCTCCCGGGTGGGCATATCAACCCGGACATCGTACTGTGCCTGCTCGCTGCAGGTTACGAGAACGCGCCGAGATATCTGGCGAAGACTCCAGATGATTTGGCAGGCGAGGCCATCCGCGCGCGTACGCTGCTTGCGGAGCGTTTCCTGCCATATTGGAACATTGATGATGCGGTCAAACACAGTTGGACCGAACCGATCAAGGCATACTTCGAATCGTTGTGGATCGTCTGGGCATTGATGCACCGCTGGCAGGAGTTCGATCCTGAAACTCGTACATGGCAGTGACTGTGATGCTTGCCTGATCGGTGCCACTAAGGAGAACGATTGACGACTGAACTTAGGAAGACGACTGATCAATTCCACATGGCGCTGCGGGTCGTCATGATGCCGCGTGATGCAAATCAATATGGAACGATCTTCGGCGGAGTGATTCTGTCGTACATTGATCAGGCAGGGTTTATCGAAGCGCGACGTCACGGCACACATCGCTGGGTCACCGTATCTGTGGATCGTGTCGAGTTTCGTGCACCGGTACAGATCGGCGATGTAGTGAGCTTTCTGACTATAACCGAGCGGACTGGGACGAGTTCTGTCAAGGTGCGAATTCGCGTCGAGGCGGAGCGCGACCTGACCGGTGAAAAAGTCCATGTCACAGAGGCCTCACTGACAATGGTGTCAGTCGATGCGTCGTGTAAGCCAATCCCGTTTTCTTCGCCACCAACTGTAGCGGCTTCAATTCCTGGGCCACCTACACCATGAATGAATCCTCACTGCCAATTCGCTTAGCTGGGTTGATCAGCGGTGGTGGGCGAACGCTGATGAACCTGGCAGAGTGCATTGAACGCTGTGAACTTGATGCAAGCATCGAACTTGTCATTGCTTCTCGCGCTAGCGTAGCCGGAGTTGATTTGGCGCGGCAACGTGGATTCGACGTCAGAATCGCAGCGGAGAAAGAATTTCCCAGCACCACTGCCATGCATGATGCCATCACGGCCTGGCTACTAGAAAAGCGCATTGAACTCGTATGCATGTGCGGCTATTTACGCTGGTTTCGTGTGGATCCGCCGTTTCAAGGACGGGTGATCAACATTCATCCATCGCTGCTGCCCAAGTACGGGGGGAAAGGGATGCATGGCATGCATGTTCATCGCGCGGTACTTGCCGCTGGCGATCACGAATCGGGCTGCACCGTGCACTATGTTGATGACCAATACGATCAAGGTCCGATCATTCTGCAGCGGAGATGTCCAGTGCGGCCTGATGATGATGAAATGAAACTCGCAGCCCGCGTGTTCGAAGAGGAGTGCCATGCCTATCCGGAGGCAATCCGCATGATTCGTGAGTCGATCCGCTCGAGTGAGACACTGGGACAGCAAAAAAAATGCTAGATTCAAATGGTGTGATTCAATACGATTGAGTCATGCGGGAGTTAGAGAAGTTCATACTGGCCATTCTTGCGGCGGTCATGTTCAGCGCCAGCGCCGCTGTCGCGTCATCGCGCAATATCGAGCACCGGATCCAACGAGGCCTTGAAGTTGGTGCCTTCGAGCGCGTGGTCAAACTGAGTCGAGAACTACTCGACGCATCGCCTGATGAGCCGCAGGTGCTCTATGCGAAGGCCAGTGCGCTGGCAATGCTGGGGGAGCGCGACGACGCAGCCGCAACCTTAGAGCGTGCCATTCATGCTGGTTTTCGGGACTTCACGCGGATGCGACAGGATGGAAACCTGGCTTCCATCCGCGACCACGACACGTTCCTTGCAATCGTCGCCGCATCACAGGAAGCGAGCCGCAAGCTCGCGCATCAAGCACTTGAGCAGTGGCTAGAGCAGTTCGGCGAAGATAACTACTACGTGGAACACGACGAACATCGCGGGCTGATCTTCGCTACCGCGCTGCGTGGCGGGGCGCACCAACAGGTGCGGCGTATGTTGGAGAAGCAGCAGGATCACCTGTCAGACACGCTGTTTGGGGCTCCACCAGATTACGATGTGCTCATCGCCATTCCGACATCGCGCGATGCTCGCCGACTCTTTCAGCAGCGAAACATCGGAGGTAGTTACGAGCATCGCTCACGCCGACTTGTTTCCCGTGATATCGGCGGCTCGCTACGACACGAGTTCTTTCACGTGATGCACTATGGTCACATGGAGCGGCTCGGACAGGCCCATCGCCTCTGGGTCCAAGAAGGGCTGGCTTCGCTTTACGAGGATTACGAACTGACCGACAATGGCGTGCAGTTCTTACCCAACGAGCGTGATGAAATCACGCGCAACCGTGCTCGCGTCAATCGACTTGTACCGTGGCACAATGTGTTTGAACTACCCGCGGATCGATTTATGGCACGTGCGACTGTGCTGTATCCACAGACGCGCTCGATGTTCCAGTTTGTCGCGGCCGAAGGCAAACTTGAAGCATGGTACGAGGCGTATGTCGAACATTTCGATGATGATCCTTCAGGCAAACGTGCGTTCGAGGTGGCTTTCGGTCAATCCATTGATCGAACGGAGCAGCAATGGCGGCAGTGGATCGAGGACCAGCCCGTGGTTCGTTCCACTCGCATTGAACAAGGCCGGGCTTCACTCGGCATTGGCACAGTACCGCAAGGTGCTCTCGACGGTGTGCTCATCACGCAGATTCTTCCCGGATCGTCCGCAAGCACCAGCGATTTGCTCGTCGGCGACGTGCTGGTCGCCGTCGATGGTCAATCCATAACCACCCTCGGCGACATTCGCCGCGTCATGAACAGCCGAGTTGTGGGGGACAATGTGGAAATTCGCGTCCGGCGGGGCGAGATGTACGACACGTTCACCATGCGGTTGCAGCCCCTGTCGCACAACTGATGCTCCCCTTGTTCTCAGAGCCATGGGTGGCGGTCCATTGAAGCGGCGGGATTGAATCCCTACACTACCGCCGGGCAGATACCGACCGCAGCGATGGAGCGCCATGTCCCGATAGGGGACCGGACCAATTCATGAGTGACCAGTCAGAACGCACCTTTTCAGCAGATTTCAAACGGTTCTTCCTGCGCGGCCTTGTCATTCTCTTGCCGTCAGTATTGACGCTTTGGATTGTCGTCAAGGCCTACCAGTTCGTGGATACTGCGATCGCTGAACCGATTAATCGCGGGGTCCGCGTGGCCATGAATCAAAGCTCGCCGTATTGGTCAGTGTTGCGCAATGAGTTCGAGCCATCTCACGGCCAATTGAATGCTGCCATTGCCGATCGGGCAGTCGAACGGCGATTGATCGACCGCGAGCGAGAACGCCGCAGTTTGCGACAGCAAATGCGTAGCGACTCAGAGGATCCAACTGTCGCACCAACCGAGGACGAACTCAACGCGCACATTGCCCTGCTGCCCGAAGCAGCCGCGGTGAATGTCGGAGCGATTCGCGCAGAGTTACGACAGCGATCTATCAACGAGTGGTGGGCCTCGCGTTGGTACATGAACTTTATTGGTCTCATTATCGCCATCATTGTGGTCTACATCGCCGGGCGTGTTCTGGGTGGTTTCTTCGGCCGGCAGATCTATCGGAAGCTCGAAGGGGTGTTGACCTCGGTGCCTGTCTTCAAACAGGTGTATCCATACGTGAAACAGATCGTTGATTTCCTGTTCAGCGATGAACAACCGATCAAGTTTAATCGTGTGGTCGTCGTTGAGTATCCGCGCCGGGGCATCTGGTCAGTCGGATTCCTGACCGGTCCGACGCTCAAGTCGGTTGCTGATCGTGCAGGCAACTCGGTAACGATTTTCATTCCCAGTTCCCCGACGCCATTCACGGGCTATACGATCACCGTGCCACGAGATGAAGTGATCGAAGTACCGATTTCAGTCGAGGAAGCAATACGGTTTGCCGTGAGTGGTGGCGTGTTGATCCCTGACCATCAGCAGATGAACATGCTGGAGCAGATCCGCAAGGGCGGACAAGAAGCCGCGGCAGGGCGCAGCAAGCCCGAGCCTACGGTCGCAGCATCGACGGCCGCCGGCTCGTCGCCGGAGAAAGAAAAAGAATAACGACAACGCTTCCAACACATCGAAGGAGCAATGCATGAATATCCAGATCAGCAGTAA
>PWVT01000256.1 GCA_003562195.1 Phycisphaeraceae bacterium
AATCCCAAGGCCCCTGTTTCTGCAGTGTTTTGCAACATCAAGCTGGCTGAATGCGTCACCATCGCGGCCTCCAAGGAACACGCCCTCTATAAAGGGGTGCGCGGCAACGCTGGCGCGCGCAAACGTTGCCGTTGTGCAGATTTTTTCGAAAATTCTCCGCCCCTTTGATGCGGGGCAGGCCTCAAACTCTACTCCCTGCCCTGGGGTGAGCGTTGGTGTGCGCCCATTCACGGCCGCTGCTCGGCTGCGCCGAGAAGTTCGATGATTGCATCCTCAATTTCATTCGGTCTCAGAAGCGTTGAATGGAGTGTGCCGCTGGCATCCACAAGAAACAGCGTCGGGATCGCGCTGATGCCCCATTCCTGAACAAAGTCACTTTCCCACGCCTGACCGAGATACCACTGGGGCCATGACAACTCATTGGTCGAAACGAACTCACGAAGTTGGTCAAGGCCGCCATCTTCCGCCGGTTGGTTGAGACTGATGCCGACAACCTCGAGCCCTTGATCATGGAACTTGGCGTGCAGTTTTTTGAGCATCGGCATTTTGTCGATACACGGCCCGCACCATGTGGCCCAGAAATCGACGAGCACGACGCTGCCGAGCATATCCGACGTATCGATGTGTTCCCCCGAAATGGCACATTCAAATGCAAGGTGAAAGGGTTCACCGACTGCGTCGTACTGGCGAAGCATTCCTCTTGACCGGCTGGCAGCAGTCGTATCGGCAAACTCCGTAGCAAGTCGCTCAAGCACAGCAATCTGCTCAGCCGAGCCCGGTTCATGCGCCCGATGCAACTGATATAGCCAGTGCGCAGTCTCTTCATCATGCTCTCCCCGACCAACTTCGTTGAGATACCAATCAAAGGCCTCTTCGGCCTCGGCAATGTCACCATCACGGTTAATGGCATTACTCATGACGATCCACGCCAGGCCGCTGCGCGCGTGCCGGCCGAGTTTCGTCTCAACACTGTAATTCTCAGCAAACATGCGCATCTCCTGTCGCACACGCTCTGACCGATCGGGATCTTCCTCAGGAAACCACCAGCGGCGCGGCACCAACTCCGGCACCTTCTCGTGATCAGGGTGTGACTCATAGAGTTCCCAAATCAGGTCGGCTCTGCGATCGAAAACTTCCGCATGTTGCTTGCGGTACTCAGCAACGTACTGCTCATCGTCCTCGCGATCCCAGTCGAAACGCAGGGGCTCGATCGCCTGATACTCGGTGAGGATGGTCTCCGCAGACCGTGGCGGTGGTGTCGTCTGGCATCCGGCTTGAACACCTATCAGAAGGCATGCGACGAGTACCAGTGCCATGTTGCCAATTCGCATGTGAGTCCTCCTCGAAATTGATGATATGACGTTGTTACAGACTACCTTACCCCAAACTCCGCTCCCCCGGGCTGGGCGAGGGCTTGGGTAGTGGGTCAGTTTGAGTAGAGGTGGCACAGGCGTCCCGCCTGTACATGGTCTGAACAGGCCAGAGGCCTGTTCCACTTTCAAACTGATCCACTACGAGGGCTTGAAGCTCGCAAGCGTTGTGGCGAAAGCGGCGTTACAATGCCCGGCCCAACTGAAAACACCAGAAACGAGGATTTCACGTGGCTGAGAACACCCATTTCGATCTCATAGTCGTCGGCGGCGGACCCGGCGGATACATCGCAGCAATCCGAGCCGGGCAACTGGGCATGAAAGTCGCCTGCGTCGAGCGCAACCGCCTCGGCGGCGTCTGCCTCAACTGGGGCTGCATCCCCACCAAGGCCCTGCTGCACAACGCAGAGCTGTATCACGAAGCGATCGCCCACGGCAAGGATTGGGGCTTTGACATCGAGCCATCCAAGGTCAAGGTCAACTGGGAAAAGGTCATCGGCCGCAGCCGCGACCTCACACCCAACCTCAACAAGGGCATCGGCTTCCTGTTCAAGAAAAACAAGGTCGAGCACATTGAAGGCCACGCCAAGATTACTTCAGGCAAGTCCGCGCACGGGCCTTGCACCGTCGAGGTGTATGACGCGGATGATGATTACTACAACGGCTCATCCAAGGGCAAAGCCAAGAAGACGATCACCGCGGACAAGGTGCTCATCGCCACCGGTGCCAAGCCACGCGATCTGCCGTTTGCGAAGTTTGATGGCAAGCAGATTCTGTCGTCCTATGACGCAATGAGCATGAAGAAGCAGCCCAAGTCGATGATCATCGTCGGCTCCGGCGCCATCGGCATGGAGTTCGCCTACTTCTACAACGCCTTCGGCACCGATGTCACCGTCGTGGAAATGGTCGATCGAATCCTGCCCATCGAAGATGATGATGTCTCCAAGGCAGCAGAGAAAACCTTCAAGAAACAGGGCATCACCTTTCACACCAGCCACACGCTCAAGGATGTCAAGACCACCAAGAGCGGCGTGAAGACGACGATCGTGCACGTGGATGATGACAAGAAGTCTCAGGAGCTTGAAGCAGAAGTGCTGCTGCTGGCCATCGGCGTGAAAGGCCGCTTTGACGGCCTTTTCGATGACAAGCTGGGTATCAAGGTTGAGAAGGATCACATCGTGACGGATTACCGCGACAGCGATGAACCGACATACAAGACTTCCGTGCCGGGCATTTATGCCATCGGCGACTGCATCGGCGCGCCGTGGCTTGCGCATGTGTCAATGGAAGAAGGCGTACTGTGCGTGGAGCGCATGGCTGGCCATCACGCCATCGCGATGGATTACGACGCCATCCCCGGCTGCACCTACTGCAACCCGCAGATTGCCTCCATCGGCCTGACCGAACGTGCTGCCAAGGAACAGGGCATCGAGTACAAGACCGGCATCTACCAGCTCAAGAGCCACGGCAAAGCCATGGCCACCGGCGCGACCGATGGATTTGTGAAGCTGGTCGTCTCGAAGAAGTACGGCGAGATCCTCGGCGCACATATCTTCGGCGAAGATGCCTCGGAACTCATCGCAGAACTCGG
>PWVT01000296.1 GCA_003562195.1 Phycisphaeraceae bacterium
ACACCTTCCAGCAGAAGATGGCTTTCGGTGACCACACCTGTCTCGGGATTAAACAGACGTACCCACAACGCCTCATCATTCTCGTCATATTCGAGAATGATTCCCTGTTGATTTCCGTTGTGATCTGGAGCAGTAATGATTTCGATGAGATCGCTGCTCACGATGGGATTGTTGGGATTCGATGGCAGCGGACCGAATTCTTCACCAGTGCGAATCAGTGTGAGCATTCGATCCATGGCCAGCCGACTGATGGTGTGCGTTGATGCAGCACGTGTGGTCTGCTGGTAGGCGATGTATGAGGCATTGAGCGCGACAAGCGTCGCCGTCAGCAATGCTGCAGTGATGGCCAGGGCCAACAGCAACTCGATAAGATTAAACGCGCGGCGTGCGCTGCGTGGCCTTCGGTGACCTTGCAACCGGGGACATGCATTCATTGTGTGCTTCACATCGCACCTCCTTCGCGGTACGAGCGCGGAACGGCTTCGGCCTGCACGGGCCAGGGGATGCCGTCCGGCAATTTGGCGTCCGGGTTGTAGCGCAGTGTGATTTCGCCGAATCCTTCGAAATCGGGATGATCCGGCGAAAGTCCTTCAAAGTCGCCAAACTCAGGGCCGAAGTAACCGATCGTTGTGCTGAATGCGGAGAGGCAGGTGTAGCAGTCATTCGGAACAAACACCAACGGCTGTTTGCCGACTTCAGGACGGAATGTCATTAACAGCGTGCCATGCACATCTGCATTGCCGCGAATGTCGAGAATGCCCGCGACAATGGTTCCTCTGAGCTTGATCATGGGAACGTCGGTGGGATCGGCATCAGGGTCACTTGTGAAGCTTCCCACATCCATCGACCAACCGGGCATCAGGATGGATGATTTTTCCAGTTCCTCAACGTCACTTTCTGATAACGATGACAGGTGATCAATCAAAACACCTGCATCAGGTTGTTCGGCGAGATCGGCATCATCAGCTTCGAGATAAAACCGGGTTTCACCGGTCATTTGGATCTTATTTCGCCAGTGGGTGTATTCCTCCGGCCGGATGCCGGTGACTGAACCGAGGAATGTGCAGTCGTGAAAGCGAATGTTGTTGGCGTGTTCGCGGGTGTCCTCGATCGCTTCACCCTCTAGCTCGGCAACAAGGCCGTGCCACTTCGGCTCGTATGTGACCAGTCCACTATCATGCTCGATGCGGTCGATCGCGCCGGCGATGTTCCAGTTGTAGTGCGTGGTGTTTGGCTCGGTATCAACGAATGTCACACCGATGAATGTACAATTCTCGAACAGGGCATTGGTGCCGCGGGGAATCACCACATTCTTGAACGTCATGTTGCGAAAAATTGGCCGATTGTAAAAATCGTACGGGCTGGCGGAACCATAGGGCACGCCTTCCCAGCCGGGGTGATCGTCATCATCCGGCAAGATCACCTCGCCACCACTGTTGGCATTGACCTGGTCCTCGAATGACATGCCGGCATTGGCCATCGCATGGAAGGTCGATTGTGACTCGCCGAACATATCCGTCGTGATTTCCAGCATCTGTTCATCACTCACTTCAAACTGCACCGGTGGATCATCACGATGATGGCGAATCGGCCCATGCACGGCATGACGCTGGTACTTTTCATTGTGCGCTGATTCCCACGCGCTGCGCGAGACGGCAAAGCCCAAGCGGCCACGAACCTTTGCGTAGCGATCGCGTAGATCGATGACACCGTCGTTGTATCCGAGTTGTGTATCCGCGGCGGTCACCTGGCCATCGCCATCGCGATCGGGCATCGCTCGGTCGATCAGTCGGGCAAGTTGCAGATCATCCGTGAACTCAACCGCCATGGTGCCCAGTCCCGCAGCGGCAGCAAGATCAGCGTCATACACCACCATGCCGTCACCGTTGGTGTCATAGTGTTGCATGAAGATGTCGAAGTCATCGACATAGCCATCGCCGGTGTAATCGATAAAATCTGTTCCGGCCAGTCCCTGGCTCTCAACCGGATGTCCCGGTCGCAAGCGTCCATCACCAGCCACGTCAAACTCAGCTAGTCGTTCAAAGAACAGGTCAAGTTTGGCATCAAGTGCAGGGTTCAGGTCGTAAAAATCGCTTCGCAAGATCAGCGGATGTCCGTGTTCGGATTCAAGTTCGCCCGGCTCAATGCCAAAGCGCGAACCTAGGGGGCCCTCGACAAGCACGTTTTTTCCAATCATGATGCGGTTGACGCTGAGTACGGCATATTCGATGCGCTTGGTGATGCGATAGTCCATGCTTATGGTTCGCGTCACACCTCGATCCACGCCGGTGCTGGTCACGCGAATGGATCGATTCTCGCCGTTGGGGTCGCTCTCCAGCAGTTCGTATCGCAGTCGAAAGTGTGGCCCATCGGGATCGGGTGTGCCATCGGAGTTGGCTGAGAGTGCAATCGGCCGGACGCGCAAAGTGCCGAATTCGTTGATTCCCGGTAGCGCTGAATCTCCGGGGGCGCCAATGAAACTGTGCCCGTCCGCCAGATGCGCATGCATGATCGCTTCGGCAATGCCGGCTGGCGGCGGGCCATCGACGGTGTATCCGGTCGGTGGGAGCACCTCCACATCGCCATCGGATGAGGTGTAGGTTCCCAGCCAAAGCCGTTCTGCAAAGTCGGGGTCAATGACTCCTTTGTAAACAACAAAGCGTCGTGTTTCTGATTCGATCCGCTGTGTTGCGAATACCAGCCCGGTCTCAGCTGCACTGAGTGCACGCGAGACTCGAAGGTTGGAGTCAGCCGTGCGCAGGTTTCCCTGGGCGACAACGGCCATCGCCGCAGCGAGCGAGCCAAACAGCACGAGAAACATCATTGACAGTACCGAGGCGACGCCTCGGCGAAGGAATTGTGAGTTGTTGCGATTCATAGTGATGCTCCTCGCCTCCTCACAGGTTCAGTTTGGGGCAATCCACGACACACGCGTGATTTCTTCAGGGTCACTGTTCACACTATCCTGGTAGGTGACAATGACCATGACGCGCATCAGGTATCGCTCCGGGTAGTCATCCGGATTGTCTGGCACTTCGAAAATGTGGTTAATGTCGAAGGGATCGACCATGTCCACGTACACTTCTTGCGCCCAACCGACCATATTGGCGATGACTTGCCGCCTTGCGTTAATCGGTCCGTTGCCCAACGCTGCTGAAAACACGGCACCATCGAAATCGTCCAGATCATCGTAGTCCTCGGCAGTCAGTTCATTGGGTTCAGGTCCCCAGAACACCTTGCCAGTCACAGGATCGTGACGTGGCAGATTCAATGTCATTTCACGAATCTCATTGCCCAATCGCGTGGCGGTGGCGGCCCGGTTTGACCACCCGTTTTGGTTGTGAAACGCCTGCTGGGCAACGACGATTGCGAGTACGCCGACGCCCACGATAATTGTCGCCAACGCCGTCTCGATCAGCGTCATGCCGTGATGGTAATTGGCGGTGTGTGTCGTTCGAACATGCAACGAACGTGTGGGTTGTATCATCCGCATCCTCGCTTTCTCAACCGCTCACAAGATTGCTCATCTTGAAGATCGGAAGGATGATGGCCATAGCGATGAAGCCGACGATTGAACCCATCAGTACGATCATAATCGGTTCAATCATGCTCGTAACGGCCTTGATCGCATCACGCAGCGCCTTGGCGTAGTACTCGGAAATCTCTTCCAGCACTTCTCCCAGTCGGCCGGATTCTTCACCTGCGCCGATCATCTGCACAACCGATTTAGGCAGGAGTGTTGATCGGGTGAGTTGGTTCTGGACCTTCTTGCCCTGCTTGACTGCCACGTACACGTTGCGCCACATCTTTTTGAACAGCACATTGCCTGAAATGTCGCCGGTGATCGCCAGCGTGTCGAGCATGGGAACACCTGCATTGAGCAGCTCACCCATGGTCTGCAGCGAGCGGCTGACGTACAGCGCGCGGAACATGCGCGAAAACAACGGTACCGTCAACTTGGTCTTGTCCCACCAGAAGCGGCCGAGTTCCGTGGCGATGAAGACGAAAAAGCCCACGATCAATGCCAGGATGCCCACTACCACGATGTACCAGTAGCTCACCATCCAGTCAGACAGTCCCAATAGGAACTTGGTCGGCCACGGAAGTACTTCCTCCTTACCCGCAAAGACGCCTTCAAATCGCGGCAACACAAACGTGAGCAAGAAGATGGTCACGGCCGTGGCCATGCCACCGATGATTCCGGGGTAGATGCTTGCGCCGATGACCATCTTGCGCGTTTCAAGCTGCTGGCCGATGAACGCCGCAATTCGATCAAGCATCTTCGCGAAAGAGCCGGACATTTCCGAAGCCCGAACCATGTTCACGTACAGCGGACCGAAGAGCTTCGGGTACTTGTTGATGGCCTCCGAAAACTGCTTGCCCGATTCAATATCTGCCTTGATTGCCAACAGAATTTTCTTAAACTTCGGGTTGGTAATCTGATCGGAAATGCCTTCAAGCGCAGCACGCAGACTGATACCCGCGCGGATCATCACCGCAAGCTGGGTGGTAAAGTCGAGAATGTCATGCTGTGATGGGCCGGAGGTGTAGTTCAGCGATGCGAGAGTCTTATTGAGCTTATCGCTGGCGTTGGGCACAGGGGCCAATTGCATGACATGATGCCCCTGATCGCGCAGCAGCGCGGCTGCCGCCGCCGCATTGTCCGCCGCAAGAACGCCGGCCTGAATCTGGCCGGACGAGTTGTGTCGTGCTTGGAATCTGTATTGTGGCATGAGGCGAAACGGGGGTCAGGGGTCTGGAATCGGTTCACTCGATCACGCCGACATTGGTCGGCACTTACGCAGCCAGTTGACGCTGCAACTTCTCCGGGTACGCTGACTGCGCGATGGCGTCTTCCTTGCTGATCATGCCGTTGAAGTACAACTCAGCGATGGCGTTATCCAGACTCACCATGCCCATCTGGCGGTTGGTATCGATGACGTTGGGAATCTCGAATGTACGCGCTTCGCGAATGATGTTGCGTACCGCGGGCGTGCAAAGCATGACCTCGATTGCGGGCACCATGCCCGGCTTGTCGATGCGGCTGAACAGCGTCTGTGAGACCACCGCCTGCAGTGTGTTGCCGAGCATCGAACGAATCTGGTTCTGCTGGCCGGCGGGATACATATCCACGATACGTTCAACCGTTTGCGACGCATTGACGGTGTGCAGCGTGCTGAGCACGAGGTGACCGGTTTCCGCAGCACTGATGGCCAGTGCGGTGGTTTCCAGGTCACGCATTTCGCCGACGAGAATGATGTCCGGGTCCTGACGCAGCACGTGCTTGAGGCCGGAGGAAAAGCTGGGCATGTCGTGACCGAGTTCGCGCTGCTCGATGAGGCACTTGTTGGACTCAAAGGCGTATTCGACCGGGTCTTCTAGTGTGATGATGTGCTTGCGGTAGCGATCGTTCATGGCCTGAATCATCGCCGCGAGCGTGGTGGATTTGCCCGAACCGGTGTCGCCCGTCACGAGCACCAAGCCGCGCGGCAGATAGGTCAGGCGGCTGATGACTTCCGGGAGCGTCAGTTCGCTCATGGGCGGAACTTTGGTTTTGATCGCACGCAGCGCCATGCCGGAACTGCCGCGTTGGCGGTGAGCGTTGACACGGTAGCGGCAAAGGTTCGCTACCTCGTAGGAGAAGTCCAGGTCCTGAACTTCCTTGAATCGCTCACGCTGGATGGAATTGATCATCCCCTCGATGACTTCATCGACCGCCTGTTGGGAGAGGACGGGAAAGTCCATCGGCGTCATCACGGTGTTGACGCGCATCATGGGCACATGCCCGCTGATGATGTGAATATCCGAAGCGCCCTGTTCGTGGGCGGTACGAAGAATCTCAATAAGCTGCATCACAACTCCTCTGAAGACTGAACGCCATGCGCGGCATGTCGCGATCACCACGGCGAGACCGGCATCGGTCACGCAGTGGCATGCTCACGTTGGGTACATCGTCAGGAGTTGGCGGAGGAATCACTCCAGCACTCTGTCACGCCGCATCGCGACAGCAACGCCCGGCAGTCTGGCGGTGCTGTTCCGATTGTGACATGTGGGCAAGTCCGAGCTCTGACCGGTAATGTTCACTCGACCATGAATTCGGCGGAGCCATCATGCGCAAAACGCGCTCTCGCACGCGGGAATCCGGCATCGCGAAGCAGTTGCGAGAAGGCGCCGGGGGTCAGGTAGCTGAGCGATCCATCGATTCTGAGCGATGCAGCACTCTCAAGCGAATCAAGCGCGTCGCGAGGAACGATCGCCGGGACAACAAGCTGCATCTCACCTCGGGGAGGCAATGTCGCCTGAGCGGCTCGACGCCCCGAGTACATTGCGCGGCCACCCATCTGCACCCGATAGTTCAACTCCCGCAGTTCTACTTGCACGTCGTTTGGGTTATGAACCTGCATCACGAACTCCACCCGAACCGCGTCATCCGTGGCTTGCGATTGCCTCTGGTCAAGCACCCGCGTCTGCGGCGCACTGGTCACTGTGCATCCAGAGAGCATGCTCAGAATGATCGCAATGGTCAAGTAGCGTGTGTAAAGGGGAATCATGGTTTGACAATCTACCCTCCTGTAGCGTTTTGGTCGAGGGTGCTCGCCGCGCCCTACCATTTTCCGTGCAGCAAGACTACGAACTGGCGGACTTGAGGCAACGACGGCACTCACAATTGCCGAAGGAGATGATGACGATGTCCCGTATGCGATACATCCTTGCCTGGGTGGTGATGGCGGTGACGACGTCTGCGGTCGTTTCCGCCCAGCTCAGCCCCGTTTATGTGGATGATTCTCCCATTGCGTGGGAGATGTATCGCGAAGCACGTGAACAAGCGGATGTCAACGTCGTGGAGGCGGTTCGGCTGTATCAGGAATTGCTTGATGAATTTGCGGTGCGGCTGCTGCCTGCCCATGAAACCGATGGCCACCGGTTCCAGGCGGTTCGTCGAGCCGTGCTGAACGACTTGCTTCGAGATGCAGATCAGGGCGGATTGCTCGAACGCCATCGCAGCATGGAGCGTGCCGAAGCGCAGCGGCTTCATGATGCTGGTGAGTTTGAACGGCTCGTTCTGACCCGACCGTGGACGCAACCGGGACTGGATGGTCTGCTCCGCATCACACAGCGGCATATCGAATCCGCACGATTTGACGCTGCTGTCGAGGTTCTTGAGCTCATTCTGGCACACCCGGACCTGCCCGCTCAACCCCAAGTCGCTGCGTTCGCCTGGTTCATGCGCGCTCAGGCAGCGTACTACACCGGCGATGATAAGGCGTTGAATGATGCAGTTGCGGAAGTGGCCGATCTTGCCACCCGCGACGGTGGTCGGGCCGCTGCGCTCAATGAGGAGCTGACACGACTTCTTGGGCAGGAACAGAGGCCTTGGCCCCGGGTCAGCCGCGGGACGAGTACGCTTGATACGGGCAATTCGCCTTCGCATCAGTCGTTGCGCGAGTTGGTCGCTGAGGAGATCTGGTCAGTCGAACTGGGCCATTCGATGTTCAACCGTCGGTACGCCGGCAACCGCGATCCGCGGCCGCAGGCCCGGCGGAACATGGAGCAAATGCGCGATCAGGGCTTGCTCCGTACGGCCGCGCCGACGATTGTCGATGATGCTGTTTTTATAAACCAGGGACATCATTTGATGGCGTTCGACCGCTACACCGGCAGCCCGCTCTGGCCGGAATACGTTGAACGACCTTCGCTCACAATCATCGACCGTGAAAATGATCATGCTCGTGATTTGAACGTCATTACGGTTGAAGGCAACGCGCTGGTGACACTGACAGGGCACGCTCATGTGACGAATCGGTCCAATGACGGCAGAGTCCTCTGCCTGAATGCATCCACAGGCGAGGTCCGATGGACGGTGCGCGTGGATCGGCTGGTGGTTCCGGATAGTGAGATCGACCCCGAAGGGTTGTTTCCGCACAGTGCACCGGTGATCGCGGAGGGCAAGGTGTTGCTCCTCGCGAGAAAGGTCAGTCCGCAATCGCTGACGAGTACGTATCTGCTCGCACTCGATCTTGAGGACGGATCCCTGCTTTGGGCGCGGCACATTGCGTCGAGCGGCTCGATTCGTCGCGCACCGCGAGCGTTCTCCACTCTCGTGTACGAAGATGGCGACGTGTACATCAATACAGCGGTCGGTGCGATCGCGAAAGTTTCTGCTGCGACTGGGCAGACACGATGGTTGTATCGCTACGGGGTGCCGTTGAATCCCACTGCAACTGAGTATGGCCGGCGTCCGTGGGAGTTGGATGCCCCGGTCGTGTCCGGGCGGTATGTTCTTGGCCTTGTCCCGGGCAATGTGGGCGAAAAGCTGCTGCTTGTGCTTGATCGCGAGACCGGGCATGAGATCGCCGCTCACACCATTAACGATCAATTCAATGCGCAGTCGCCGATGTACCTCATGAAGGTCGATCCCAAGCACAACGGGAACGACGGCTGGTTGTATCTGATCGGCCGTAACATTCGCGCGTACCACTTGCCCGATGGCTCACAACTGCATGAAGATGTTCTGTCCTCACCGGTCTGGACATTTGACGGAACGTCTGGAGACGAGCAAGGGGCGGGCGATGTGCCGATCGAGCTTCGAGGCAGAGTACATGCCGTCGTTGCCGACTCAGGCAGGGGAGAGGTGGAGCAAGCATTAATCGTTCCAGTGCATGATGGTGTGTTGATTCTTGACGGGCAGTACGGGGATGTGTTGAACCATCTTTCGATCGACGCGGGGAACTCAGTGCTGGTCGACGCCCAATTGTTCATTGCTGATGACGAACAGCTTCGGTCGTACATGTCCATGTCGCATGCTGTGAGCATGCTCAAATCCCGCATCGAGTCATCGCCGACCATGCCCGAGCCGTCGCTTGCGCTGCTGCGATTGTCCAGCCGACATCCCGGGCCCGATGAGATGGATGTGCAGTTGCTCGCTTATGCAGCCGAGGCCGCCATGAAGGCCATTAATGCTTTACAGGAGCAACGTGATGGTGCGTCACCGTCATCGCTCTCGGCGTTACGGCAATACCAGCAGCAACTCTTCGACAACCTGTGTGAGATTCAGCCGCAGAATCACACACTGAACGGTGGGGATGGCGAAACCATCTTCGCCTTGATGCGCCAGGCACTTGGTCAGGCGCTTGCTGTACGAGATCCTGAAAGCGGCGACGCGCCGCAAGTCCAGCGACTGATCCAGGCATTGACCTCCTCGGCGGATGTGTCAGGTGATCCCGGTACGCATACACGAGTCATGGCTGCTCGATTGGTCGACTATCTTTTGGCATATGGAGACTGGAGCACATCAGTTGCAGACGAAAGAGCCAGACCCGATGTTGCTGTGGAGCCATACTTGAAAATCCTCGACGAGCCATTACTCCGCGAGGTCCGGCGACGCGAAGGTGATGTAGTTCGTCCCGGCCGCGCGTGGGCGGCCCGACGTTTAAGTTCGCTTGGTTATGAGTTTGATACCGATTGGCCTGAGCTGGACTCCACGACTTTCGACCGAGCCGTTACAAGCTTGCCGCGGCTGGGAGATCAGGGCGGCGATGGGATGCTGTTGGAGGGTGCAATGCCGCACCTGACGACACGGTCAGAGTCACGCGTGACCGATCGAAAGTCCGTCCTCGTCTTTCGCGCAGGCGAAGTGCACTTGATCGAACGTCCGGCGGATGATGAAGTGGAATTCACTGATCGCTCCTCATCGGGCACTCGCGATAGTTCTGGCTTTGTTACGCGATGGTCTGCGAGTATTGGGGGGACACACCCGCCAGTCGTCCTAAAACACGATGAACAGCGTGTGCTTCTGTGGCTCGGCGATGAAGCTCCATCGCCACGAGCAGAGGGTGTCAGCCCGGGTATCGCAGTGATGATCGATGCTCGTGACGGCCGACACGTGTGGAGCACACCTCGGATGGACGCGTATTTTGCAGCTGCGGGTTCGCGGCGATCGGGGGCTGCTCGTACGTTGGCTCGAGGTGGAAACAGTGAACGCAATACAACTCCGGCAGACGTGGTCCCGCTGCTTGATGATGAGCGTTTGTACTTGGTGCATCGGTCGGGCAGTGTTGCTGCGTTTCGTCTGGATGACGGCTCTTCGCCGCAATGGGTCGCTCAACACGTTCTGGAGCAGGTTGATCATGCAGAACTCGGCGAGGGATTCATCGTCGTTGCAGGACCGCATCGTGGGGCATCGCGCGATGCTGGCACCGATGCCGCGGTAGCCGTGCTCAAGAATGAGGATGGATCGACGGTCCATCCTGATGAGGTGTTGCGAATGAACACCGATCAGCCAATCGCATGGCTTCTTCTGGATGAAAGTGGCTGGATGCTGTGTGGCTCTGCGGACGGCATCGAGATGTGGGATGCCCGCAATGGGGAGTTTCAATGGATGAACGTTTCTGAAACGGCTCAGAAGGCGACCGACGGTTGGTTCACCTCGGATCGTGCAGTTATACGAATGGATGGCGGAGAACTTCGAAGTGTTGGCTTGCGAGATGGGCGGTTGTCCCAGGCGTTTGAGCAGCCAGCGTACATTGATGACATCGGAGAACTGCGACAGGTCATCGTGCTCGACAATGAAATCCTCGCGCACTACACCAGGCGAATCGTGCGGTATGGGATCGACGGAATGATTGTCGGCACGGACATCGTTGCGGAGGACGTCAACTACCGCTGGATGATTCCGGCTAGTGATCGGACGATCGTTGTAGCATCGCACCAGCCGCGGCAGCGCCAGGTTCCCGGGCGGCCGGGTCGTCAGACGTTGTACACGTATCGGCTCTACGTCATGTCCGACAACGGTCGTTTAATGGACGAACCGATCGAACTGCCCGCCTTGCAGGATCCGATTCGCAATGTCCGCGCCGTCGACGACTGGCTGATGCTGTCAACAGCCGCCCACACCATCGCGGTTCCATTTCCGAATCGGCGATAATATACGTCTGCACAACGGCATTTGACACATGCCTTTTGAGACGCACAATGCGCACGTGTTGCACCTCAATCGTGAACAGTCCCATCACAGCGAGGTTGACATTCCTTGCGAACCCGATCCAATACGAGTTATACGTCGCCCCCGCTTCACATCACTTGGTACTGGCGTCAGCCGCCCGCAAAATTGCATGTTTCAGACATTGGAGAGTAGATCAATGCCCGAGACCCTCGGCCTGCTTGAGACCACCGAGATGTTCATTCCCATAGACACTGATGCTGCGCCGGTGGCTGCATGGGACGATGATGACGAAGACATTCCAGTACTTGATGACGACGAACTCGACGAAGACGACGATGACCTCGACTTCGATGATGACGACGAGGAAGATGAAGACGACCTCGACGACGACAAC
>PWVT01000037.1 GCA_003562195.1 Phycisphaeraceae bacterium
CGATCAGCTCGGCCTGGTTCAAGGTGGTTCGGCACTTCCTGACCGGTGGTCATGAAGCTCAGTTCCTTCCCGACCTTCCGCACCACGTTGATAAGCATGCCGAAGTTGACTGCCTCATCCAGCTTGGTCAAGACCACCTTATTGATGCCGACTTCACTGAATGCCTCTGCTTCACGCATCAGGACTTTCTCGTTCGCCGTGCTGGACAGTACGAGATGCACCTCATGCGGCTGTGCAGCGTCGAGGAAATCTTTGAGCTCCTCCAATCGGGCAGTATCGTTCTGACCTCGACCGGCAGTATCAATGAGGATGACATCACACTCGCTGAGCGAATGCACTGCTTGCCGCATTTCCGCAGGAGTCAGCGCGACTTGCAAGGGCAAACCGATGATATTGGCATAGGTTCGAAGTTGATCCACAGCCGCGATGCGGTACGTGTCAGAAGTGATGAGGCCGACGTTGCAATGTTGTCGCAGTTTGTAGGTCGCAGCCAATTTGGCGAGCGTGGTGGTTTTCCCGACGCCAGTAGGGCCGATCAGCGCAATGGTCAGTGGGCGGTCATCCGGACTTTGCAGGGCGATGGGCTGCTCTGCAATTGGAATTTGCGATGCAAGCTGCTGCATCACCGTTTCGCGGACGATCTGCTCATCTTCCAATTGATCTCTCGAGAGCGTATCGCGCACATCGTTGATGATGGTGTCCGCCAGTTCCTCAGAGAGGTCCTGCGCGATGAGCTGCAGATACATGTCAAAGAGTTTTGCAGGCATAGCTGGTGATGGCCCGCTTGCATTTCGAGTTTGCCGCTGAAGAACCTGACCGACCATCACTTTGATAGCGGACAATTCATCATGCATCGCATCACTTCTGCCACTTGCATGGTTTGACTTCGCCGGTTCGCTGGTAGAAATATTGCGGTCAATCGGCTCACGATCAGGCGTTGCGAGTATGAAACGTTGCATTGGCGCAGGTTGCTGCTTGGCACCTGTTGCGGCCGGTTGCTCTTTGACACCTTCCGATCCAGGTGGCACGGCTGCTGTAGACGTTACAGCAGAAGCCGATCCGGCAGGATGGGCGTTTGTCGCGACTGCCGCCGTGTTCTGTTGTTCAAATCTTGCAGCCATGGCCTGGGCGAGCCGTCGGGTACGCAGTTGGTCGGTCTCAGTGACCTCGCGAGTGGTTGCTTTGCTTGGCTTTGCACCATAAGCACGCCGAGCCGCCGCTGCACCCGCTTGTTGGGGCTTGGGTTCGGATACAAGGCGCCCCTGAGGACCCGTCGGCGTAGCGGTGACTTCGATAATCGTCTTGCGGCCGATGCCCAGCACCCCCCCGCGTTTGAAACTTCGCGTATTGAGAATGACGGCATTGGCTCCGAGGTCGCGCTTCACAGCGGCAAGTGCTTCGGCCATCGAATATGCCTGGTATGTCCTGAGCTTCACCGTTAGCCCTCCCTGGCAATGGTGGAAAGAGCACAATCACTGCGTGTCATGCCGCGCCTGCACCGACCCGAGACATTTCATCCTGCGGTAAGTGTACCAAACCCATCGACTCAACGTCGAGGCCTTTGACCACTTCATTGTAAGAAAGAACTGCAACCTGTGGTAGGTGCGGATCAACGATCTGCTTCACTTGCGCACGGACCGCTGGAGACGTCAGCACCACGATCTGATGACCAGCAGCAACGAGCGGCTCGGCGGCGCTGCTGACTGCAGAGGCAATCTTGTTGCTCACCTGTGGGGGCATGGACATCGACGTACCGCTCGGGCCACGATCAATATAGCCATTGATCAATTCCTCCAACGCTGGGTTCATTGTGATGCAATACAACTTGAGCTTGCCGTTTTCATCCGCCTCAGCGTTCATATTGGAAATCGTGCGACGAAGTGCGTTGCGGACATATTCAGTCAGCACATCCAGATCCTTGGTATGTGCGGCCCAGTCGCCGAGCGTTTCGATAATGACTTCCAGATCACGAATGGGTACGCGCTCACGGAGCAGGTTCTGGAGCACCTTCTGCAGTTCACCGGTCTTGACCACGGTCGGAATGGTCTCCTCGATGAGCTTGGGCGCGGACTTCTTGAGCTGCTCGAGCAGGTGGTTGACCTCCTCGCGTGACAGCAGTTCATCGCCGTGGTCCTTGACCAATTCGGTGATGTGCGTCGCGAGAACGCTGGCGGCATCAACGACTGTGTAGTTCATGGTTTCCGCCCGCTGTTTAAGCTCTGGGGCGATCCATGTCGCATCCAGCCCGAATGCCGGCTCCTTGCCTGCGACGCCTTCCAGCGCGCCGGAAGCCACCCCAGAATCCATTGCCATGAGTAATTCTGGGTACACCGTGCCCTCACCGATGACCGCCCCTCGCAGCTTCACACGGTATGTATTCGGTGCAAGTTGCATGTTGTCGCGAATCCGTAGAGGCGGCATGACCAGCCCGATTTCCACGGCAAGCTGGCGCCGAATCATTGAGATCCGATCAAGCAGATCCCCGCCACGTGACTGATCAACGAGCTGCACGAGCGCGTAGCCGACCTCCAGCTCGAGCGTATCCACGTTCAACAGTTCCTCCACCGGTGGCGGCTCATTTGGTGCAGAGGCGGCCTCCGCTCGGGCTTCTTCCTCGACTGTGGCCTTGTTCCGCCGAACAACGAACTTCATCGACCAGCCGATCGTACCCGTCGCGAGTGCGGCAGCCAAGAGCGGCGCGGTGGGTAGTGGTGTGAATGCCAGTAACGTCAGAAAACCACTGATGAGGTACATCGCCTCGGGCTGAGAGGTCAACTGCTTGGGAATCTCCCCGCCGATCGTTTCATCGCTGCCTGTACGGGCGACGATCAAGCCCGCAGCAATGGAAATGATGAATGATGGAATCTGGGTGACCAGCCCGTCACCGATGGTCAGGCGAGTGAAGACGCTGAGCGACTCACCCATCGTCCAGCCCTTTTCTAATGCCCCGATCGCAAAACCGCCGGCGATGTTCACGAGGGTGATGATGATTCCTGCAATCGCATCGCCGCGTACAAACTTACTTGCACCGTCCATTGCACCGTAAAAGTCTGCTTCTTCGGTGACTGCTTGGCGTCGCGCTTTCGCTTCTTTCTCGTTGATCAGCCCGGCGGAGAGGTCCGCGTCGATGGCCATTTGCTTTCCGGGCATGGCATCGAGCGTAAAGCGTGCCGCCACTTCACTCATCCGTGTTGCGCCCTTCGTAATGACGACAAACTGCACAATCACCAGAATGGTAAAAATGATGATGCCGACGATCACTGAATCGCCGGCTACGAAGTTCCCGAAGGCCTCGATCACCTGCCCTGCCACAGCGGTGGCCTGTTCAGGGGTGTCTGCATCGGCTGACAGGATCAACCGCGTGGACGCAACATTGAGGACAAGACGAAAGAGCGTTGTCGCCAACAGCAAAGCGGGAAACACGCTGAAATCCAGCGGCTTCGCCATGTAGATTGTCGTCAGCAGGATAACCGCCGCCAGTGAGATGTTGGCAGAAATCAGCACATCCATCAGCACCGGTGGCAGCGGCACCACCAACACGACGATCAGCAGCAAAAACGCAATCGGCACCAACAGATGTCGATAGGTCGCGACCCACTGAAAGATCGCGGGCATATTCGTGTTGGGCTTCAAGGGTGCCATGCGTCAACGCCGATCAGCCGGCTTTCCTCCCACTCAGTCGATACACGTAGGCCAGGATCTCAGCGACAGCTTGGAAAAACTCCGGAGGAATCTCGCTGCCAATGGGCACGCTCTTGTACATCGCTCGGGCCAGCGGCTTCCGTTCCACGATCGGAATCTCATGCTGCATGGCAATCTGTCGGATACGAAGAGCAAGAAAGTCTGCACCTTTGGCGATCACCTTGGGAGCATTCATGTTGTCCGCGTCGTACTTGATCGCGATCGATATATGCTCAGGGTTCGTGACGATCACGTCTGCCTGCGGTACTGCAGAGGACACGCGCTGCATCGCGATCTGTTGTTGCATCCGCATGCGCCGTTTGCGCGTCTCCGGGTCGCCGTCGGTCTGCTTCATTTCATCCTTGACCTGCTGCTTGGTCATCTTCAGATCCTTCGTGTGCTTCCACCTTTGGTAGAAAAAATCAAGGATTCCAAGCAGCAGCAAGACTGCTAAGACGCGCAGCGCAAGATCAAACATTAGCCAGCCAATCTCAGACAGGCACTGCATCACCGTGAGATACGGGAGAACCAATACGCGATCGGAATACTGAATCAGCGTCAACGTCACCACGACAACGACGATCAAGACCTTCAGCGAATCAAGCGTGACCTTAACCAACCCGGAGATGCCGAAGATGCGCTTGAAGCCATTGAGTGGGTTGAGTTTGCTGAGTTTGGGCCGGATCGCTTTCATGCTAAACAGCCAGCCGACTTGCAAGAAATGGCTCAAATACGCACCGGCCCATGCAATCAGCAGCAACGGAAGGACGATGCGAACGGCCGCGCCTGCAAGAAATTTACAGACTTCGAGGACTTCATCGACGCGCATCGCGTGACCAAAACTCCCGTCAAGAATCATCTCCAGCGCAGTCTTGGCGTTGGCGAGCATCGGCATTGCCACGACAAAAATACCCAGCGTGACCACGGTGAGCAGAATGCCCGCCGACAAGTCGGAACTTTTGGAAACATTCCCCTCTTCGCGCGCTTCCATTCGCCGCTTCGGCGTTGGCTCTTCAGTTTTTTCGCCCAGATCGTCAGCCACGAAGATTATCCATCAAGAGATTCGATCCATGAAAACACAACGACGAACATATGCTCGATTCCTTCGAGCACGACTTCATTGATAACAACCAATCCACCGGCAATGATCGCCATGCCTGCAAGAATGCGAAGCGGGAAGCCGAGACTGAGAATGTTCAATTGCGGCACCGTCTTGGCGATGAAGCCCATCGCCACACTCTGCAGGAAGATGAGTGCCAGCAGCGGGGCTGCCACTCGAAGTGCCACTTCGAATGCTGCGAGCAACAGCCCGGCAATCAACGTGACCATGCTGAACTCGACTGTCACCGCACCAAGCGGCACGTGATCGAAACTGTGCAGAACCGCCAGAAGCATGCCTTCGTGCGCTCCCATCAGGAGAAATCCGATCAGCGCCATGAAAAACAGAATTTGACCGAGAATGTCCGCTTCGTCATCCATCGCCGGGTTGTAAAACTGCGCAAAACCCAATCCCATCTGCTGACTCATCACCAATCCGCCAACCTGAATCGCCATGAGCGGCAGCATGGCAGCGAAACCGATGATCACGCCAAACATGACTTCCATCAGCACCAACGGGGCGAGCAGCCACAAGTCGAGTTGCAGGTTGATGTCCGTGAAGTGTGTCGCGTGCAGCAGTGGATACACCGAAAGGCCAATCAGAAAGGCCAGCGAGATGCGCACTCGTGCGGGGATCATCGCCGAAGCCAACACCGGGCCGTACACAAACAACCCGCCGATGCGGAAGATAACGAGCAGTGCAGCCGGGATGTGATCGAGCAACTGCTGCATGGTGCGCTAGAACTGGGTGAACATCTGAATGGTGAAATCAGTCATCCGAACCGTGATCCAACTCAGAAGGACAATCGCAACGAGGATCATCACGATAATTTTGGGAACGAACGAAAGTGTCTGCTCCTGGATCTGCGTCACGGCTTGAAACAGACTTACGATCAACCCCACGATGAGTCCCGCCCCGAGAATCGGGGTTGCGAGTATCAACGCTTCGAGCAGCGCAAGTCGGACAACTTCTACGACATCAAGCATGAGTGTTGGGATTCGAGATCAGTGATTTGCGACGAATGCGTTGAGACTTGAACATGCAATGTGAGGAGGATGCTTTGCGCCGATCAGGCCTCACAACCCGACCACGGCAAAACAACGGCTAACCGCTGAGGTTGACATCCGGCTGAACAAAACTTGCCATCAATGAGCCGACGATTAGCTGCCATCCATCAACCAGCACGAACAGCAGAAGTTTGAATGGCAGTGAAATCAACACTGGTGGGAGCATGAGCATGCCCATCGAGATCAACATGCTTGCGATCACCATATCGATGACCAGAAATGGCAGATAGATCTTGAAGCCGATGATAAACGCGGTTTTCAACTCACTGAGTATGTACGCTGGAACAAGCGAGAGCATGTCCACATCGGCCCGCGTGAGCGATGCCGGATCAGATGTGTCAATACCTCGGTAGTTGAGCATCATGAACACAGCCGACCAGTTGCCCGTCGCTTCAATCTGCGCGAACATAAAGTCGCGCAACGGTTGCTTCGTGCGCTCCCACGCAAGCTCATAATCCTGCACCTCACCGTCGGCATATGGCTTGATGCCCTCTTCGTACATACGTTGGGCAGTCGGGGCCATAATGACAAAAGTCAGGAACAAGCTCAGACCCACAACGACCTGGCTGGGCGGAAGCCCCTGTGTGCCCAGTGCCTGTCGCAAAAGGCCCATGACAATGACGATCCGTGTAAAACATGTGCAGAGCACCAGCATTGCCGGCGCAAGACTCAACACCGTCAACAAAAGCAGAATGTTGAGGGATGTACTCAGCCCACCGCTGCCGCTTGAGAGTGTTTCGTCGGCCTGATCGGGACGCTCTGACCGTCCCGCGAGCAGATGTCCCGCTTCCTCAAGCATCAGCAGCGGATTCAGAGTACCCGACTCAGGAGCCGTATCGCTGGCGTGGACCTGCACCGAGGTCAATGCGACACAAAGAAGGGCAATGAACCCAAAGACGCCGCACCTCATCGTACTGTCCCCCTCGCAGAAAAGAGGTTGCGCAACGTGCCCGGTCGACGGGTGAGATCAATAATTTCACCCTGTTCGCCGGACTGCCGCGGTTGACGTATGGCGTCCGTATCGGCGGCTGCGTGCTCATGCTCGTTGGCGAATTTGTTGAAAATTGCCTTAAAGCGCGGCGCGTCCTTCTTCGCTGAACCGGCCTCCACTCTTCCAAGCAGGACTGCCACTTCATTGGCCTCAGTGATTTCGCTCAGCGTCGTCATTGCAGTGCCGTTCTGATGCACCAGCAACACGCGACGTGCGAGCTTGATGAGGAGTAACTGCTGACCGCGGGCCACGGGGTACCGAGCGAGAATTTCAACCACGCCGGATGGTCGTCCCCCGCCACCCATGCCTTTCGATGCGCGTGTGAGCAGGAATCGCGTGACAAACAGCAGACTCAGAACGATGGCCAAAGCGCCAATGACCTGGATGACATCGCTCTTTCGAGGATCAAACGAAGCTGCTGACGAATCACGCGAGTCGTCATCAGCGTTCTCGCCGGATCTTGGATCAAAACCCTCACGAGGCGACCCCAACGCCGCAGATTCCTGTGGTGCGATGTGCAAGGGTTGCTCGACTGCGTCCCGGTCGTCTCGCTCACCTTCGTCAAACTGTGGTGGGAAGTCGATCGCTTCATCGTGGCCGGTCTGTACCGGCTGGTTGGCAACGGGCACATCCTGCTGGCTGGCCATGGTGGCCGCCGCAATTGCGGGACTGATCAGTACAAGCCCCAGGACAACGGGGATGAAATGCGATAGAACTGCTGTGGAGCGGCCTTGGTGCTTAAGGCCGCGAGACGTGTCACTCATTTGTCGCCAATCCTTGGCTTTTGATGTCGGATCCTCCGACGCATCTCACGAATTCACTGGCTGTACGGTGGTTCAGGCCACCTTTTCGTCATCTTGTTCCTGCTGAATGATCTCGCTGACTCGGACGCAGAAGTTCTCGCTGAGCACGAGCACCTCACCTCGAGCGACGTGTCGATCGTTGACATAAATATCTACCGGATCACCCGCGGCCTTGTCCAATTCGACGATTGAATTGGAATTGAGTTTGAGCACATCTTCGATATACATGCGCGTTCTTCCAAGCTCGATCTTCACCTGTAAGTCAATGTCGTTAAGGATACCCAAAGCCGCGCCAGCACCACTCGACTTGCTGTCCCCGGATGAAAAATCGGGAAGATCGACAGCCGTCGGGTTGGCTCGGTTGTCGGTAGTTGAATCTCCGCTTTGAGCCACAGGGTCAGCCGTCTCACGCGAAATGTCGCTCGCAGCTTTCTCGGCTGAATCCAACGACTGTTCGGCCACTTCTTCCGGACTCTGATCGTCCGATGGCTGCGCAGAAGGATCGTTCGCAGCTTCTTCGTCTGAAGGCGCCTGGTCAGGCCGGGATTGATTGTCGGGGGTGTCCGCCATCCTTGGCTCCACGACTTGAACGTGTCTTGTGCTGGTCAAAGCCCTGCAGCAGACTCTGACATTTCATAGCCATCGGCTGCATGAGGGTCATTCCTGCAGCAAGATGATGCACGATCGCGCAATGATTGTCAATCAGTGGTCGATTCGAAAGCCGGTACCCATCACGACGACGGACTTTTGCACGACCGGCTCTTCGGTCATTGGGTCCAGACCGAAACGGTCGCTTAGCAAGGCGTCAACATTGCGCGTAAGCGTCTCCAGGTTCGGTTCCTGGAAGTGATGCGGCTCAGCAGTCCGCCAGATGGCCGTGATGGCAGCTCGAATCTCGTTGTTGAACTGCTCGAGTTCACGATTGACTCGCCCTGCGTGTCGCTCCTTGGTCTGCACGTAGATTTCCGTGTCGTAGAGGTATGTCACACCCGAACGGCTGTTCGGCAACTTGGCGTGAATGACCATGGTCTCGATGATACGCTCATCGCCGACGATCTCATCCGTCGTAGCCAAACCAGTAGCACCGACGGTTGATGGGCCGGCAATGAACATCAACACACCGATCACCGCGGCTGCCTCGATAAGCAGAATCGTCGCCACGATGACTATGGTTTTCATCTGGCTGCCGGAGTCCTTTGACTCAGACTTTTTTGATGCGTTCTCCGCTGCTTTCGCTTCGTCTTTCGCCATGAATCAATTGCCTCGGGCCAGGTCCGGATCAGTTGCGAGCCAGTCGCTATTCATTTCCTCGACCAATTGCTCGGTAAGAATGATTTCCACGCGGCGGTTTTCGGCGATATCCTCCCTGTCAACCGCGCGAGGTCGTACAGGTTCACGCGTCCCGACCGCCTCCATGCGGAAGACGACATCATCAAGACCAAACTCTATGAGCACATCCTTGATGTTGCGGGCCCGATAAAAGCTCAATTCGTCAAGATCACGCCAGGATGAACTGGCAGGGATGTATTTCGCTGCTGCATGGCCACGGACCGCGATCTTGTTCTTTCGACCAGCCAGCAAGACGGACAGGTTTTCAAGTTCTGCACGGACTTCAGGCGAGATTGTGGCTGACAGTTCACCGAAACCCGTCGCGCCACCGATGGTGAACACGATGCCCTCGCGCACCTTAGTGACACGCATTCGTGGGCCGTCGATACCAGGATCATCGCTTTGGGAAATGCGACTATCTTCCATGTTTTTCAGAGACATCTTCTCCAGCCGCTCAATGATCGAACGCAATGGTGGATTATCCACTGGCAGCACGCCGATCCCTCCAGAATACCCGAATGCCTCACGAACAGCGGTGATCACGCGCTGATACTCGTGATCACGTTTGAGTTCTGAGAACATCTGGAGCAAGATAAAGAACACCAACAGCAGGGCCATCATGTCACCGAAGGTGACGACCCAGGCCGGAACTTCCGCCTGCTTGCGTGGCTTGCGCTTGACCATGTCAGGCCGCCTTTTTGGCCTCCTCGACTGCTCGCACCGATGGAGGGAGGAAGGTCAGGAGTTTGGACTCGACGTTGCGCGGATTGTCGCCGGATTGAATCGCCATCACCCCTTGGATGATGATCGTCTTATTGAGCACTTCTTCGCTTGAGCGAGACGCCAGCTTGTCCGCCATGGGTAGAAACACAATGTTGGCGAGGAGGGTGCCGTAGAGGGTGGTAATCAATGCGGCAGCCATTCCAGCCCCGATCTTCGATGGGTCGTCCATATTGGCAAGCATGGCGACAAGCCCAATGAGCGTGCCAATCATACCGAACGCCGGGGCGTACTTGCCCATGGCTTCGAGCATGCCTCGGCCTGCCTCGTGGCGTTCCATCAGATTCTCAAGTTCGGTCTCCATGATCGACTCGATCACTTCCGGATCGCTACCGTCCACGGCCATTCGCAGCCCGTTGACGAGAAACGGCTCATCAATCTCATCGGTCACGCTCTCCAAGGCCAGGATGCCGTCACGACGAGCGACTTCAGCAAGTTCGACGAGTTGGTGGATGAGCTTGGCTGGGTTCGTGGCCTTGCTGAACAATGCCTTGGCAGTGACCTTCGGGAGCTTGAGAAAGCGTGAAAGCGGATACGCTGTAAGCGTTGCGGCAGTGGCTCCGCCTATGACGATCAGCATCGAGGGCGCATTGACATACGCCATGGCAGAACCGCCGATGACGACGGCCAACACAATGCATGCCAGGCCGAGCAGAAGCCCTATGAGAGTAGCGATATCCACGCAGACCTCCACGACTTGCCGCGCCTGCCTCTTCTCCATTCCGCTGGCTCGTCGGCGGGACGCTCGCAGTGGAGATCGTCCTCTTGCACGATGCACTTGAGGACGATTTCCCACCACCATCAAGCTAAAGGCACGTCATTGCTGCCATCCGAGCGCAGTTCAGGCATCGCCGATAAGCGCCGGAACGACCCGCAGTGCTTACCCACGAAACACATTCGGATGTCGAAGCAGCGGACATCGCGCAACGAGGATGAGTTGCATACTTCATAGTTCGATAGCTTCGCCGGAGAGCTGATTGAACAGATCAGCAGGTGAGGATGATGAAATGGCTGGATGCCTGGGAATAACCGATTCGTCGGGCTTACAACGCTCGTGCGGCGACTGTGATGTGTGCTGCACTGCAATGAATGTCACTGCGCTCAATAAACCTGCGGGCACGCGATGCAAGCACATGAAAACTGCCGGGTGCAGCATCTACCTAGATCGCCCCGCCACGTGCCGCGATTGGTACTGCATGTGGGTACGCGATCGGCACGGTATTTTCAGTGAGGCGGAGAGGCCAGATCGCGTCGGCCTGTTTCTCACTGCCTCACGACCTGACCCCGATGGCCAGCAGACCATCTACGCCCATCCCATACGACCCGATGCATTGCAACGTGATCCCGCTCGAAGACTGCTTTCGCGACTTCGTCAGTTCGTTACCGTGTGTGAACTGCCCTACCGCAGCGAAGCATCAAGAATTGCACTTACCTTTGAAGGCCACCCGCTCGAGCCGAGTGCAGCGTGAGACCTATCGAAGGCCCACGGCTGATCCAACGTCTTCTGCCAATCGTTCGGCTGCCTTCTCAA
>PWVT01000277.1 GCA_003562195.1 Phycisphaeraceae bacterium
CATCCGCGCCCGCGCCCTGCGACACTTTGAAAAAGGCCGCGTCCTCGTCCTCGCAGCAGGTACCGGCAACCCGTTTTTCACCACTGACACCTGTGCAGCACTCCGCGGCGCGGAGTTGGGCGTTGATGTTGTTCTCAAGGCAACGAAAGTCGATGGCATCTACACCGCTGACCCCAAGACCAACCCCGATGCCACGCGCTATGACAAGCTGACCTTTGCTGAAGCCGTCGAGAACAAACTCGGCGTGATGGACCTCACCGCACTGACGATGTGCATGGAACGCAACTTGCCGGTGGTGGTGTTCGACTTCAAAGAGAAAGGCAACATCCGCCGCGTCGTCAGCGGCGAAGGCGTGGGGACACTCGTGACGAACTGAGGGGAATTAAGTGCCGCAATACGCCTTCACTGCATACTTTGAGAAAGAGGTTTTGCGGAAACGTTCCTATCTCAAGAAGGAGTGGTGCATCTACGCTATCGAGAATGCCGTGCGATCTGAGGCCCAGGAACACAACCGCTATCGATTCTGGGCTTCGATCGATGATCTGGACGGCCGCTACTTGAGAGTGGTGACGCTCGAAGATAAAGTCACTATCCACAATGCATTCCCCGATCGAGGTTTCAAGCCATGAAACTCAACTATTACGCGGAAACAGATTCGCTCTACATCGAACTGGCCGAACGCCCAAGCACGGACAGTCGCGAAGTCTCAGAGGGCATCGTGCTGGACTATGACGAGCATGGCCGCCTCGTCGGTATCGACATCGACAACGCGACCAACAAAATCGATCTACAACGCCTCGTTCTCAACAAACTTCCCGGCGAGATTGAAAAGCCGGCCGCGTGAGAGCATGCGAATCCCCGGCAAACGAGTTCAACGCACGCGCCTTGTCCGCACCGACACGTACATCATTGAGGTGCAGGTTGAGGCCGTGATCCCTGATGCCGACCCGGCTGAACCCTGCTACGAAGCCGAGACGGTCGAGCTGCTTCGTGAAGTCGAAGCGCGAGCCAAGAGCGGTGATATCGAATGGCTCAAACGACACGGCAAGGTCTACGCAGCATTGGATGCGGCGTGATGGACCTGTCGGTGGGTGTGTTGCTGCGCGACGTGATCAAGAGAGAACAAGTGCCTCGTCAGCGGTGAAGGAATCACTGGCACACGCTAATCGCCCGCAGCCGGGCGAGTGTACTCCCGTCTGGCCCTAATCTCCAGACAATAGGCAATCACAATCAGAAGTAATCCCTGGATACCTAATGCCGGTGCCAAGATCGGCTTAGCGAAACGATCCCTCATCAATTGAGAAAGCGCTCCCCTGTCAATAGACGGAGTCGATGCGCCTTCATCCAAGTCATCGTACATTGCCGTGATCGCTCTAGTAGTCTCCGCCGACCTGAAATGCGCATCCATCGGCAGCCAAAAACCGACGGCAAGATTTATGAATCCGAGCAGTGTAAGTGTGAGCGTCAAGTATCTCATGATTCGGATGATACTATTCTTTCCTGAACTTACGTGCAGGGTACGGTGCGGTCGCGACGCGTGCGCACCTTCTGCTACAGTGCTCGCATATGGTCGGTTGGCAACCTTTCCTGGAGAACGCAATGAATCTATTCCGTATCGTTCCAATTCTGGCTCTCAGTGCATTTGTCTGTGTCTCACACCCAGCACATGGCGTGGACGATGAAGTGGAGAGCCGCGAGAGCGAACAGCCCAAGACGATCGTCACGCTGATCGATGCTGGGGCCGAGCCGCGTGTGCCGCTGCGTTTCCGTCCTCCTGCGGGGCAAGTGACTCACACTGAGATGCTCACCCGCATGACGATGACACAGCAAATCGGCGATATGCAGGCGCCTTCGATGGCGATGCCGGAGATGCGCATCGTCATGACCACAACAGTGGATGACGTGTCGGACGATGGCAGTATCACCACCACAGCGGAGTTCACCGATACGTCGGTTGACGATGAGCCGGGCGTGAATCCGATGATGCGTCAGGAGATGCAGAACATGCTTCGCTCAATGCGAGGCACAACGGTGCAAAGCACGGTGACGGATCGTGGCATCGTTCTCGCTGCTGAGATGGACTTACCCGACACAGTCGATCCGGCGATGCGCCTGCAAATGGAGGGCCTTGCCAGCTCGCTGGAACAATTCGCTTCCCCGGTGCCTGATGAGGCAGTCGGTATCGGGGCGAAGTGGACGGTCCGCTCAACGCTCACGGATCATGGCATGACGATCGAGCAGACGGCGACATTCACGCTGCGATCCAAGAATGGCGACGAGTTGGAACTCGATGTTGAAATGGAGCAGACCGCTCCCCAGCAGAACGTGGACAACCCAGGGTTGCCACCCGGCGCAACGATGGAATTGATTCGACTCAGCACCGAGGGCAAGGGACGGACACGTCTGAACTTAGCACAGGTCATGCCGATACAAGCAAACGTTGACATGATCAGTGATTCGGAAATGAACTTTGTCATGAATGATGTGACGCAGCGGATGAAGCAGCGCATGGAGATGTCAATGCGCTTCTCGGCAGTGGAGGCGGATGAATCGCAGTAATGTCATCCGGCATTCATTCACCGAAGTGCACGATCACGCGCGCTTGCGCCGTTCGCACTGCTCTGTCAGCGTGTAGGGCGGGTAGAGCGAAGCGAAACCCACCATTACCGCGCGCTGACTCGTGACGGTGGGTTTCGCTCCTTACGTCGCTCTACCCACCCTACCGCGCTGCGTCACATCAATTTCGTTTCGGTAACTCCACGCCACACTCGGTGCATTTGGGATGCGTGCCGATCGGGTAACGGCACTGCGGACATTTGCCGCGAAGCAAGCGCAGAGCGGAACGCATGCGGTGAAAGGCCAGCCAAAGCACTGCGGTGATGCCGCCGTAGAACAGCGTATTGAGCAGAAAACCGGGCCAGATCGGCTGCAACGGGATCACCC
>PWVT01000147.1 GCA_003562195.1 Phycisphaeraceae bacterium
CAGCCATAACCGAAAAAATCGATACAGGTCTGCTGTACAAAACTGTGTACATGGTGGGTCCGGTGGTTGCAGAACTCTTACAGGGAGCTGGTACCGCTGAAGATTTTGAAGCTTTGAGCAAGAGCATTGATGGAGTACCTTTTATAGAAGACAGCTTTGCCGACTGGCATTTGGCCGGACAGTTATTGTACCGGCTAAGGAGAAAAGGTTGTATCATACCAATTACGGATTGTTTCATCGCTGCTGTTTCAATACGTAATGCTTCGTATGTCTATACCCTGGACCAGCATTTCACGCACATCCCTGATGTCAGGTTAACGACGATGTAACCTTTTGGCTCAGGCAAGAGGGGCTTACCTTTTGCTTCGGTACACCCATTAAATGCTTCGTTGTTCCACTCCTCGCACTGATGTGGGGCGTTGTTCAAAGTTCAAATAAAGTTAGAAAGTTCAAAGTTGAAAATATTTTGCATAATTCTTCTTGATCCGTCTTACTTCTTACTTCTCACCTCTCACAGTTTTTTCATCGCACCTTCCTTGCTTCTTTCCGCCTTGGCACGCTATAATATTTCTAATATTTTCAAAAAAACCGAAGGAGGTGGAGTGTAGCTGTATGGTTGTGTTCCGTCAAGGCTTTTTTCAATACCCTGCTGCTTTTCCTGGGTACCTGTGTTTTCCCGCTGCCTTGCAACGGTGGAGAAGATGAATGTTACGAGAAGGAGCGATATGATGAGTAAAATTGTGTTCACTGTAATCGTGATTGGATTGATGGTAATTTCCATTTCATTATTACCGGGATGCGCGCCTAGACCGGAACCGGAACCGGAGCCGGAGCCTTCCCCGACACCGTCTCCTACCCCTGACCCAACGGATCATTGTTTCTGGTGCCCGGATGACTGCTACCCCTGTTCTTTGAACTGCTACTTTGACCCGGCGGATCCTTTCAAGTGTTCTTCAGATTGCTACCCGTGCCCCACGGAATGCTACTATGACCCGTGTGCTCCTTGTCCAACACCAACACCAACACCGGTATGCCCGACTCCAACACCGGTATGTCCCACCCCTACACCAAGCCCAACACCGGTCTGTCCAACTCCAACACCTGCTGTTTGCCCAACACCGGTCTGCCCTACACCGACGGTGCCGCACTGTCCGGTATAGAAATGCGAGGGAGAATATCAAACAAACAAATCGATAAAGAAACCAGCCGCGAAGTAGCAGAAGAGAACGGGAAAACAGAAGGAGGGGTTGAAACCCCCTGTGAGGGGTACGGAGGTGAGTTCCTCCACAGGGGGGGTAGAACGTGTTCTGCAAGAGTATTTCTATTCGCTCCTCATGGGCATAACTGCCATACCGTCCGGCGGGACACCGGGTGAACGGGTCGGTGTAGAGTCAAGAACATACCCAATGGGGAGCTGATACAGTCCATGGAGCATGTCTCTGACCGTCTTGGTCACGGTCCTGCTGCCGTTAGCGACAGCGTCCATCACGCCGCCGTCCGAAGTGTGGCCGCCGAAGCCCACCACGTGGCCCAGCTCATGCTTGTAGAGCTCGTACGTCGGGCACAGGTTCCGGTTTCCATACCAATTCCCGCAGGGAAGGATAGCCACTTCAGCTTTGACTAGCTCATAATTGCGCCACCAGACCGTGGTCACCCCCCAGGTACCCGACCCGTAGGATGTGACCTTCGCAGCGTCATAATAAATGGTGACCGGGCTGTTTGAGCTACCATTCAACCGGAAGGTGGTTGGTCCGTCGATCGTCCTGTTCCAGGTGGAAAGGATCGCCCCAACGTTGATCGAGGAGTCGTTGGTGGCGTCATAGACGTCCACCACACCATCCTTCCAGCGCACCACGTTGTTGCGCCCCCAGCCGTACTGGATGATGAGATCAATGGAAATGTTAGATGTGGGAGTGGATGTGCTTGTTTGGGAAGGTGAAGGGCTCGGAGTGGGCGAAGGTGAAGGTGTGGGACTGGGAGTGGGACTGGGAGTGGGCGAAGGTGAAGGGCTCGGTGTGGGATTTGTGGTGCTATCCTCGAGTGGAGCCAGGGTGATATTGGCCCGGGAGACGCGGTTTTCCCGCACGGAGACGGTGGCGTTCCCCTCCCTGTAACCCGCCGCATGTGCGACAACCGTTGTCCGCAACCCCGCGGGGGCGTTTTCCAGGGTATACCTCCCCCACCGGTCGGTGAACGTCGAGAGGGCGGTTCCCTCCACCTCAACCTCTGCTCCGGAAAGAGGCCGGCCCGTGCGTGCGTTGGTCACACGACCAGTGACAGTTCCGCCCCTTTTACCTGGGCCCGTAGGTGAGGGTACATTGTCTGCCGCTGCACGGAGTTGGTAGTTGTTGGTGGTTTTCCGCCCTTCCAGGATGAATATTCTTTGTTCGAGGGTTTGGTACCCCTCTTGCGTTACTGTGACGGTATGTATTCCCTGAGGTATGTTGACGAGAACATAGATTCCACAAGCTTCTGTCTTATTGAGTAATTCGATTCCCCGTATGGAGATTGAGACGGTCGCTCCCTCGACGGGTTGCCCTGTCCGGACATCGGTCACCGTCCCTGTGAGGGCACCGCCGCTGATCCACTCCACTTCCGCGCTTTCTTCGGCGAGGGAATCACTCTCCGGATAGGGGGGGTAGCGAGGTGTAGTGATATCTCCCATACACCCGGAGAGGAAAAAGACCAGGCTGAGAAGGGCAGTCAACAAGAAAATCATGCGTCTCACGGAGTTTCTCCTTTCCGGGCAAACTCCAACGGCAAGACGCATGACCACTTTTTGTTTTTTCCACATTACGAGAAGCGGCAACCCGACCACCCTGGCACCAGGAGTGCTGTAGGCTCAAGGCTTTGCGTCCTCCCCTTTCGGGAAGTTTGCCCTTTCATTTCTCGATACTATTGATGAGATATGCTGTATATCCTTATTATCG